>JAYEHK010000082.1:0-48981 GCA_034659475.1 Bacillota bacterium
ACTCAAAAAGCTCGATAAAGCAAGTTGAGTTGCCAATATGGATTTAGTCTAAAAACCAGTTCTATTAGTTCTTTGAGGCTATCAGAGTATTCAGGGAATCCAGGTTTTGCGGGGTGCGAAACTTAAGGTATTAAACTTGCCAATGAACTCTATCCAGAGGTACTGGGTAAAAAAGTTGAGGTTATTCCTTTTGATAACAAGAGTGAAAAACAGGAAGCTGCCAACGCTGTTGAAAGATTGATTAGCAGAGAAAATGTTAACGTTATTATCGGCAGTTATGGAAGTTCATTGTCTATGTCCGGTGGTCCGGTCGCGCTGGATAATAAAACCGCAGTTATTGGTTGTTCGCCGACTAATCCAGCGGTAACTCTGGATAATGATTATTATTTCCGTGTTTGTTTTATTGATCCGTTCCAGGGAACCGTTATGTCCAACTATGCAATTGACACCTTAGATGCAAAGACTGCTGCAATTGTACAGGATGTACAGCAGGACTATTCTGTTGGACTGAGTGCGTATTTTAAAAAGGCATTTGTTAAGAGCAATGGGGAAGATTCGATTGTAGCACAGTTGAACTACAACACCGGAGATAAATAGCATTCTACGGAATGCTCGTTTTCACTCTGCCGTGGTATGTAGCGTTTGCCATAGCTGTTGTATTAACTACACTGCTTGGAGTCAGTATTGAAAGGACAGCGTACAGACCGCTGAGAACGTCACCGCGAATAACCGTGTTGATTTCAGCAATTGGCGTATCATTTTTGTTGCAAAATTTAGGAATAGCAGCCCTGGGCGCGCGTCCAAAGCCGTTTCCAAGACCCGAAGAATTGGTGTGGAATATTCACATAGGAAACATTTCCTTTCTCTCCCTTACGGTGATCATTCCGATTGTTACCCTGGTATTATTACTTGCAGTAACGTTTATGGTTAAAAAAACCAAGATGGGGATTGCCATGCGTGCTGTATCTCGTGATTTTGAAACCTCCAGCCTTATGGCTGTTGACGTTAATAAAATAGTTGGAGCGACCTTTGCAGTTGGATCTGCCCTGGCTGCAGTTGGAGGTATATTGTGGAGTCTGCAATATCCGCAGGTTGATCCATTGATGGGCGTCTTTCCTGGATTGAAGTGCTTTATCGCTGCCGTAATGGGGGGGATTGGAAGTATTCCAGGTGCCATGATCGGTGGCTTTGTCCTAGGCTTTGTGGAAGTAATGCTGGTGGGTTTTTTCCCTGCTCTATCCGGCTATCGTGATGCTTTTGCATTTGTTATCTTAATTCTAATATTATTATTCAGACCGGGTGGAATCCTGGGTGAAAACGTTGTGGAGAAGGTGTGATCAATGGATGAAAGAAAGAATATAAAGGTCATTTTATCAATCATTCTTCTATTGCTTACGGCGGTTTTGATTTATTGGGCACAGGGGAATTTAAGCAGTTTTCAAATTCGAATTATGAATCTCGCCGCCATTTTTGTGGTTTTGGCTGTTAGTATGAATCTGGTTATCGGATTTACAGGAATGTTTTCTTTAGGACATTCAGGGTTTATGTGTGTTGGCGCATATACAGCTGCAATCTTAACGATATCTCCTGCAAGTAAGGAAATCATTTATTTTATGTACCCAATTCATCCGTTGTTGGCAAATGTTCAGTGGCCAGTTATTCCCGCCATTGTGCTGGCAGGTGTTTTAGCAGCCTTATTTGGTTTACTGGTTGGGATTCCGGCGTTGCGGTTGCACGATGATTATCTGGCCATTGCAACACTTGGCTTTGCCGAAATTATCAGAATTATTTTTACCAACACGATAACCATCACCAACGGTGCCCTGGGACTAAAGAATATTCCATCTATTAAGAGTCTATGGGTGTACTGGGGTTGTGCGATTATTGCCATTATTATTTTAAAACGAATGATTAACAGTAGCTGGGGTTATGCTTTTAAAGCGATTCGTGATAATTAAATTGCTGCAGAAGCCATGGGAATCAGCATTTTTAAACATAAGTTATTGTCCTTTTCAATTGGTGCCTTTTTTGCGGGGATTGCGGGTGCATTAATGGCATTTCTTATTACGTCAGTTGACCCCACCATGTTTCGCTTTCTATTTACTTTCCAGATTCTATTAATCGTTGTGCTGGGAGGTATGGGGAGTTTAACAGGATCTGTAATTGCAGCCGTTCTGGTGACGATTCTTATGGAAGTTCTGAGAGTTGTTGAACAACCGATGAATTTGCTTGGTCTGGTGCAGATTCCGGGGCTCCCTGGAATGAGAATGGTTATTTTTGCGCTGGGACTGGTGCTGGTGATCCTATTCTATCGGCAGGGATTGATGGGAACACGTGAATTTAACTGGGATTGGTTACTGAATAAATGGGATTCTATCAACCATAAGAAGCGGGGGGGTGCCATATGAGAGAAACAATACTATCAACAGATGAAATAACCATGCAGTTTGGCGGCCTGACCGCTGTGTCAGAATTTAAAATGGATATTATTCCAGGTCAGATTATTGGGCTGATTGGTCCGAACGGCGCTGGTAAAACGACTGCTTTTAATATGATTACAGGGGTATATACACCTACGGTAGGTGATATTTACTTTAAAAATCAGAAGATTACTGGCTTAAAACCAGATCAAATAGCGAAACTGGGAATCGCGCGTACATTCCAAAATATTCGGCTTTTTGAATCCATGACGGTTTTGGAAAACGTTATGATATCCAAACACCTACGTTTAAAAGCGAATGTGGTTGAGGCTGTTCTGGGACTTCCCAGGTATACCAAATCCCGAAAAAAAAGTTACGAGGAAGCGATGGAACTTCTCAAAAAAGTGCAGCTTGATGATGCTGCTGGTGAGATGGCGACTTCACTTCCATATGGAAAACAGCGGCGGTTGGAAATTGCCCGTGCGTTGGCAACGGAACCTGAATTACTTCTTTTGGATGAGCCAGCAGCAGGCATGAACCCTAACGAATCACTTGAACTAATGGATTTCATAAAACAAGTACGTGATGAATTTGATATCAGCGTTCTGATGATTGAACATCATATGGAGGTCGTTATGGGGATCTGTGAACGCATATATGTTTTGGATTATGGTGTAAACCTAGCACAGGGAAGTCTAGAGGATATTCAAAATGATAGCAAAGTAATAGAAGCTTATCTTGGGGCGGTGGATGAAGATGCTTAAACTAGAAAACCTTGAGGCTTTTTACGGTGGAATTCATGCGTTAAAAGGGATTTCTATGGAGGTACCTGAAAATAAGATTGTTACCCTGGTCGGAGCTAATGGGGCAGGTAAGAGTACAACCCTGCGGTCTATCTCTAATCTTGTTCCGCCGAGATCAGGAAGAGTATTTTTTCAGGGAGAAGATATTACCAACAAAAAAACGGTAGACATTGTTCGTAAAGGCGTTACGCTGGTTCCCGAAGGTAGACGCATATTTGCTAATCTAACGGTTGTAGAAAACATAACAATGGGAGCCTATCCCAGAAAAGACAAAGAAGAAATCAAAAAAGATAAAGAAAGAATGTACGATATTTTTCCCCGTCTTCGAGAAAGGGAATGGCAGGTTGCAGGAACGCTTTCCGGAGGCGAACAGCAGATGCTGGCGATCGCTAGGGCGCTAATGTCCAGGCCGCGTTTATTGATGATGGATGA
Source organism: Bacillota bacterium (assembly GCA_034659475.1). Taxonomy (GTDB): domain Bacteria; phylum Bacillota; class Syntrophomonadia; order Syntrophomonadales; family Syntrophomonadaceae; genus JAYEHK01. The sequence continues at coordinate 3,656 of JAYEHK010000082.1, forward strand.
ACCTTCTCTTGGACTGGCTCCTTTGCTGGTTAAAGAAGTATTTCGAGTCATCAAAGAAATTCATCAGCAGGGAATGACCATTTTGCTTATTGAGCAAAATGCAACGGCTGCACTGCAGATTGCAGATTACGGATATGTTATGGAAACCGGAAAGATAGTTTTGGAAGGTCCGGGAAAAGAACTGGCTAATAATCCCGAAGTTCGTAAAGCATATCTGGGAAAGGCCTAAGCATCGAGAATTAGGAAATAAAAAGTGGTGTTTTTTTAAAATTTAATAAAAGTAGGCGTGTTTGAATCTAATTCGGACACGCCTTTTTTATTAACTGGTTACTCTTGAAAAAGTCGAATACTTGCTTTCAGGTTATGCATGGATAACTAATTAGTCACCCTGAATTTTAGCACAAGTCAGAATATTACAATAATTATTACGTAAGTATAAATCTTTTAATAAAGTATTATAATTAAAATAATTGTATAAATAAATAATTTGTTGTACAAAAAACTAAGATGGTATAATATTATGTCGTAGGGAATAAAAATACGCACAATAATAAGGTATCGTTTATACATTGCAAATTAATAGATAAGCGATGGCAATACTGGACTGTATTAAAGTAATCATTATTTTTGGATTTGCACAGAAAATATTCATCACTGCACATTAATCTAATCGCAATTATCGTGCCAATGTGAGACGAACATTGTGAAAAATATGGCAATATTATTAATAAACTTGATATGCAGGTAATTGAGATAGTTGATAATAAAAAAAATTACGGATTCCTATTTTGTAAAAAGACATGAGTGGAGTAAAGCTTATCGCTTAAAAGCTAGAATGGGACAATAAAATGTAGCGTTTTTGAACAGGGTGTATCAATTTGGATCGGGATGTTAAAAAGTAATTAGGCCTAATGGGCTTAATATATTGAAAGGAGTGTTTTGAATTGAACGAAGTCGTAATTGTAAGCTTATGTAGAACAGCTGTAGGAAAGTTCCTGGGTGGTTTAAAAGACATGCCTGCAAAGGACATGGCTGTTACAGTCGGAAAAGAAGCTATAAACAGGGCGGGGGTTCCTGCGGAAATCATTGATGAAATCGTAATGGGTGAAGTATACCAACACATGCAGAATTCTTTACCTGCACGTATTGTTGGATTGGCCTGTGGGTTATCGGAACGCAGCGGTGCAATGGTTGTTAATCAGAACTGTACATCAGCTATGAGGGCATTGGAAATCGCAGCAAGAAATATACAGGTTGGAGTAACGGAAATTGCTTTGGTCGTGGGTGTGGAAAACATGACCCAGGCTCCCTATATGGTTCCCAGTGCAAGATCTGGTGCCAGAATGGGAGATGTAAAAATGATTGATGCTTTAACGCATGACGCACTGGTTGATTCCTTAGTGCCCGGACACATGGGAATGACAGCTGAAAACATTGCTGCCATGTATAATATTACCCGTGAGCAGTGTGATGAATTGGCTGTAATGAGTCATGGTCGTGCAATCAACGCCATAGATAACGGCTACTTTAAAAAAGAAATCGTTCCCCTTGAAGTGAAGGGTAAAAAAGGGAAGGTAACCATATTTGATACGGACGAACATCCGATTCGTGGCGCGAGCATGGAGAGTGTCAGCAAACTGAGACCTGCCTTTAAACCCGATGGTGGGGTTGTTACCGCAGCCAATGCTTCTGGAATCAATGATGGTGCATCAGCAGCCATAGTAATGTCCAAAAAGAAAGCAGCGGAACTGGGACTTACTCCAATTCTGAAGCTTATTGAAATTGGTGGTATGGGTGTAGATCCTAAGGTTATGGGTCTTGGACCTGCAGAAGCCATTCCTAAGGTTTTGAGCAGATCTCCCTGGAAGTTTGAAGATGTAGACTACTGGGAAATCAATGAAGCGTTTGCACCCCAGTTCCTGGGTTGTAAGATTCGCCTGAAACAAAACTATGATATAGACCTTTCCATGGATAAAGTGAATCATCATGGTTCTGGAATTGCACTGGGCCATCCAATTGGCAGCACCGGATTGAGAATTATTGTTACCATGTACCATGAAATGGAAAGATTGGGTCTCAGAACGGGTGGCGCATCTCTGTGCGTAGGAACTGGCCCGGCTATGGCTTCCTTATGGACAAGAGACATATAACAGACATAAACATATTGAGAGTGGAATGGGTGTTTAGAGAAATTTTTAGCAACATAGGGGGTTATATAAGATGGATTTACGTTTAACTGAAGAACAAGAAATGATCAGGCAGATGGCTGCTGATTTTGCTGCAAACGAAATTGCTCCTAATGCTATAGAATGGGATAAAGCCGATGAAGTACCATTTGATACGATTGCAAAAATGCAGGAATTAGGCCTTATGACAATTGGTGTTCCTACAGAGTATGGTGGAGATGGCCTGGATTGGTTGTCTAAGTATCTGGTTGTTGAAGAAATTGGTGGCGGCGATGCAGGACTGGGAACCATGATCGTTGCTTCTGCGCTGCTTGGAACTGATCCCATCGTAGTTGGTGCAAATGACGAACAGAAAAAATGGTGGTGTGGACGTATGTTGGAAGGTGCAGTAGCTGGATTCTGCCTGACAGAACCCGGTGCTGGTTCTGACGCTCTGGGTATGGCAACAAAGTGTGTGAAAGATGGCGATGACTGGATCCTTAATGGCACCAAGCAATTTATCACCAATGGAGGATTTGCCAAACAGTTCAGCGTATTTGCAACCACGGACAAAAAACTGAGTAACAAAGGAATCACAGCTTTCATGGTAGACAGAGATATTCCGGGAGTTTCCATCGGTAACAAGGAAGACAAACTTGGAATCAGAAGCACAAGTACAACCCAGGTTATTTTTGAAGATGTAAGAGTTCCTGATTGGATGTGCCTGGGCGGAGCAGGCGGAGGAACGCCAATCCTGATGGAAACCCTTGACCTTTCACGTACAGCTATTGCTGCGCTGGCAACAGGTATTGCGCAGGCTGCATTAACGGCTGCCATTGATTATGCGAATGAAAGACAGCAGTTTGGGAAACCAATCTCTAGTTTCCAGGCTGTTTCCTTTATGCTTGCTGATATGGCAACTGCAGTAGAAACTTCGCGCTTACTCTATCATAAGGCTGCTTGGTTACAGGATAATGGACTGCCCTTCAAATTGACTTCCAACATGGCGAAGATGTATGCTGCTGATAGCGCTATGAAAGTTAGTACCGATGCGATTCAGGTCTTTGGCGGATATGGTTACACCAAAGAATATCCGGTCGAAAAATATATGCGTGATGCTAAAATTATGCAGATTTTCGAAGGCACGACTCAGGTTCAGAGAATGGTCATTGGTAAGTATCTTGCTAAAGGTGGATATTCAGCTTACTAAATGCTCATATAGGTAAAAAAGTAAAGTCGGGGGTTTCCCCGGCTTTACTTTTTTCTGAACACTGTTTCAAAATAAACCATTGCATCAAAATGATACGATAGCAAAATGCGATATAATTACCCAGATATATAGAAGTTATTTAAAAAATGTGTCGAAAAGATACAACGAATGTTAACGTAATTAAAGTTTAAGGAAACTTTAATACTAAACAAAAAACGCGTTAACCCTTTTGTAGTGCGCATTTGATTATGAAAGTGAAAAAATTGGCATGCATCTTGCAATATATAAAGTTAAGATATTATGGGAACAGAAGGTTAGAATTCAAGAAGATGCCGAGAGAAAACGTATCTTTTCCGTAAGATCAGAGGTTTATAATATGGAAGGAGTGTCGTAAATGATACACGAAGTGGTAATGGTAAGCGCATGTAGAACAGCTATTGGAAAGTTCCTGGGACAGTTTAAAGATGTAGGTGGCGTAGAGATGGCTACCACTGCAGGGAAGGAAGCTATTAAAAGATCTGGAGTAGATCCTGCTATTATTAATGAAATCGTGATGGGTGAGGTTTTCCAGGGAACGCAGGGATCGTTGCCGGCTAGACAGGTTGGTTTAGCATGCGGATTACCTCATTCAAGTGGAGCCTGCGTTGTTAACCAGAACTGTGCATCGGGAATGCGTGCAATTGATATTGCCAGCAGTAATATTGCACTGGGCAAGAATGATATTGCTCTGGTCGTTGGAGTTGAATGTATGACCAGTGCACCATATCTGATTCCAAAAGCAAGAATGGGTTATAGAATGAACCAGGGAACTATTGAAGACTCGATGATACATGATGGTTTGTTTGATTCACTGGTACCGGGTCATATGGGTATTACTGCAGAAAATGTTGCGGAAAAATACGGAATCACTCGTGAAGAATGTGATACGTTAGCTCTTGAAGGCCATAAAAAAGCTGTTAATGCTGTAGATACTGGCATTTTTGATCGTGAAATTGTACCTGTAGTTCTGAAGACTAAAAAGGGTGAAGTCACAATTACGAAAGATGAACATCCATTAAGAGGCACTGATATGGAGAAAATGGGTAAATTGAGACCTGCATTCAAAAAAGACGGTGTGGTAACAGCTGCGAATGCTTCTGGCATAAATGATGCTGCTGCTGCGGTTGTTCTTATGTCCAAAGAAAAAGCAGAGGAGTTAGGACTTAAGCCTATAATGAGACTATTAGGCATATGCACTGAAGGCGTGGATCCTAAATACATGGGGCTGGGACCTGCTGTTGCTATTCCTAAAGTTCTAAAACAGACCGGACTGAAATATGAAGATATTGAATACTGGGAAATTAATGAAGCGTTTGCACCGCAATTCTTGGGTTGTGAAAGAATGCTGAAAGAAGAGCATGGAATCACTATGGACATGAGCAAAGTTAACCATAATGGTTCAGGGATTGCGTTGGGCCATCCGGTTGGATGTACTGGTGTTCGTATTATTGTTTCTCTGTATTATGAAATGGAACGGTTGGGACTTAATGTTGGCGGTGCTTCTCTATGTGTTGGCGGTGGACCGGCAATGGCTTCTTTGTGGACGAGAGAAATCTAAGTGCGGATAACAAATCTCACAGAGCGAATGTAGCTTAAATACAAATAATTTGCAGGAGGGAATAACATGGATTTTCGTTTAACTGAAGAACAAGAAATGATCAGACAGATGGCTGCTGACTTTGCTGCCAATGAACTTGCTCCCAATTGTATAGAATGGGATAAAGCAGATATAGTTCCTATGGAAACAATCGCAAAAATGCAGGAATTAGGGCTTATGACCATGGGCGTTCCGGCTGAATATGGCGGAGATGGCCTTGATAACGTCTCCAGATGCTTGATTAGTGAAGAGATTAGTAAGGGTGATACAGGTACTGGATGCACAATGGTTGCTTCCACTCTCTTAGCATCTGATCCAGTTCTGGTGGGTGCAAATGACGAACAGAAAAAATGGTGGTATGGTCGTCAGATGGAAGGAGCTTTGGCTGGCTTCTGTCTGACAGAACCTGGTGCTGGTTCGGATGCTGCCGGACTGGCAACCAAATGCGTAAAAGATGGAAATGATTATATTCTTAACGGTACAAAACAGTTTATCACCAATGGTGGAATTGCCAAACAGTTCACAGTTTTTGCTACCTTGGACAAGAAGCTAGGCGCTAAGGGTATTTGCTGCTTTATCGTTGATAGAGATCTTCCTGGTGTATCCATTGGTAACAAGGAAGATAAATTAGGTATTAGAAGCAGTAGCACTACACAAGTGATTTTTGAGGATGTAAGAGTTCCGGCATCTATGATGCTGCGCGGTGAAGGTAAAGGCCTTGCCATAATGATGGAAACCCTTGACTTATCCCGTACGGCAGTAGCAGCGTTGGCTACTGGTATTGCAACTGGCTGCGTTGAAGCATCAGTGGCTTATGCGAATGAAAGACAACAGTTTGGCAAACCTATTGCCGCATTCCAGGCCGTTTCGTTCAAACTTGCTGACATGGCAGTTAGAGCTGAGGCTTCACGTTTGCTGTATTTGAAAGCTGCTTATCTGCAGGACATCGGTGGTTCCTATAAAACTGTTTCCTCAATGGCCAAGCTTCATGCTGGAGATGCTGCAATGCAAAATGGCGTTGAAGCTATACAGGTATTTGGTGGATACGGATATACCAAAGAATATCCAGTAGAAAAATATATGCGTGATGCAAAAATCATGCAGCTGTTTGAAGGTACTGCAGAGGTACAGAGAATGGTTATTGGGAAATATCTCTCCAAAGACGGTTACAAACCATTTGTATAAAAGTGTTTTTCCGAAAGGAGTCAGGTTTAGCGCCTGGCTCTTTTTGTTGGTTAAAAACTATTTCTAAGCAAGGAACACTATTTGTTGACAATAATCTACAATATATCTAATATATATAATATAGAGTGAAATATATTACTGCAACAACGTAAGGGGTAAGTGCTTTATAAAGTTTTCTTCTTTTTGCTTTGGTACCTATAAGGAATAATTATTTGTGAAATCAATGCAAGCGATGCGGGCAGAGAGGTTGGAGAGTGGTATGGCTTTTGAAAATAGAAAAAGAAACGATAGCCAAAATGCAGTCATTGACCAGATTATTCAACAGTCATTGCAGTCTTCGAAGGAGCTTGATCTTGATCCGGACATGAATGTTAATACGTCTAGGGTGGAACAAAACATTCTTGAACAACGAAAAATGGAACGCTTTGAACTTATGTATATTATTGAAGGCCTTAATGATCTGCTCAAGAATAATATTGGAAAGATGGAAGAGTTCATTGTTACGGATGAAGATGGGATTGTCGTTTATATTAAGGAGAACCCCAGGAACCCAAATTACTTGATTGAAACAGGGATCTGTATGGCTTATCAATCTGTGGGTACCAATGGGATTGGGCTTGCGCTTCAACATGCGTTTCCCATAAAAGTGCAAGGAAAACAACATTTTTTAGAGAGTCTTCATACGTATACTTCAGTGGGTATACCGATTATTAGTAATAGAATTCTGCTGGGATGTGTTGGCATTTTAACCGAGAATGGCAATGTGAAATCGCTTCGCCCAGGGATTTTAGCTTATATGGTTGAAACAGCTGTATCTTCTTCATCAAAGATGTTAGAAACAAGAAAGCACATGGACGAGTTGTACCTTTTAAAAGAATTCTTTAATCATCTGGATAACAAAAAAGGTTTGATGGTTATCGATTTACAATACAAAATTTTGCAGATGAGTCAGGAAGCAGAAGCTGTTCTCGGTATTGAAAAGAACGAAGTGATTGGTAAAAATATGTGTGAATTTGTAAGCGAAGAATGGTTGAAGAAGTCCTTGACGAAAACGGAGATCAGGGCTGAAACAGTGTTTTTTAATACCTCACATGGTAAGGTGGAATTAATGACGCACATAACCCCGGCGATTGGTTCAAAATTAAGACTGCTAGGTTGGAATTTTCAGTTTACCTTACCTGCGAATCGTGAGTCGATTTCATCAAGAAAGACCAAATTTGAATTTAAGGATATTGTTGGACAAAACAAAGATTTTATAAGAATGCTTAAGTTAGCTCGAGCGATCGCACCAAACCCATCAAATGTGCTTATAACAGGTGAAAGCGGAACAGGGAAAGAGCTTGTTGCGCAGGCTATTCATTATGGGAGTTACTGTAAAAATGGACCTTTTGTGGCGATTAATTGTGCGGCTATACCCAGAGAATTAATGGAAACTGAACTATTTGGATATTTGGATGGTGCTTTTACAGGTGCACGGCGGGGCGGCATGCAGGGAAAATTTGGGCAGGCTAATGGAGGGACTCTTTTTCTTGATGAAATAGGGGATATGCCTATTGAACTTCAATCAAAACTATTGCGAGTAATACAGGATAGATTGGTTGTTCCGGTAGGTGGCAATAAGGAGATTCCTATCAATATTCGTCTTCTTTCAGCGACCAACCAAAATCTGGAGGATTTGATATCTCAGGGAAGTTTCAGAGCAGATCTTTTTTACCGTTTAAATGTAATTAATTTAAGACTTCCTCCATTAAGGGAACGCAAGGATGACATTGAAATACTTGCCATTTATTTTGCTAACCTGTGTGCGAATAAACTTAATAAAAACATCTATGAAATTACACCGGAGGCATTAGAACAACTACGAACCTATAATTGGCCTGGAAATATTCGAGAGCTTGAAAATGTTATTGAAATGGCCGTTAATCTGTGTGGAGAAGTAATAGATGTTCAGCATCTCAGGGCAAATATCGTTAGGAGTAGTAAGACACAAACGGCGTTTGTTCAATCGGTTTGTATGGATGGTGAAATTGTTTCACTGGAAGAGGTTGAAAAACAGCAGATTATTAAGGCGTTGACTCGTTATGGAGGCAATATTTCGCATACTGCAAATATTTTGGAAATTGGTCGAACGACGTTGTATCGCAAAATAAAGAAATATGATCTGTTTCAATATGTTAAATAATAGGGAAGGGAAGAAAAGAAGATGCATATTAGCATTCAAAAGCGCTTGTTATTCTATATATTATCAATTACCACCCTGTTTCTGGTGGGCATTGGTCTCGTCAATTACTGGTGGGCGGAAGATGTTGTGGTATCGGTGAGCGAAAAGCGAGCGGAAACCATGTCTGATGATGCTGCACACATGATCGAGAGTTACTTGCTTCAAAAAGGTCAGATTGCTTGGACAATGGCACAGGATGAAAACATTCATGACTTTGTAATAGGCCTGGAAAGTCGTTATCAGGATATGTCTGATAATGAAGACTATGGAAAACTATTAACAACACTGAAAAGAATTGTAACGGAAGATCCTGATATTAATATCGCTTATATTGCTATTGAAAAAACGGAGCGGATCTACGATAGTATGGAGTATGATAATCCACCTGATTATCTGGTCAATTCCAGACCCTGGTATAACGCTGCAGTAAATGCGAGAGGATTGGTTTTTAGCTCTCCATATATATGTCCCGTATCAGGGAAACGAGTTGTGAGTGCGGCTTTTCCGTTTTATGATCAACAAGGTAATCTACTTGGGGTTGCAGCCGTAGAAATACTTGCCGATAAAATTCAAAATATTGTTTCTGGTGTACATCTTTTTGATAGTGGTTATTCATTTATGTTGGATGCGAATGAAAATGTTATTGCCTATCCCAGTAAAAATCATTTAAATATGATTGAAAGAAGTCTGGGCAGTAAAAATCTTGGTATTGGCAAGGCTGTAGATAGTATGATAAATGGACAAACTGGTTCCGAACAGTTTCAAACGGATGGCATTGCAAAATATGTGTTTTATACCCCGATTAAAGAAGTGGGATGGTCCCTGGGGGTAGTTGTTCCAAAGGCTGAAATACAGGCGGCGTTGGACCCACTGGCTCGGTTTTCTTTTATCACTGTTTTGTTGGGACTATTAATTATTACGTTTATCATTATTGTGCTTACCTCGCGTATTACCAAACCATTGGAAGAATTTACACAGGTTATGAAAAAGGTAGGGGATGGAGATTACACTGTTCGGGCGAGAGTAGATGGACAAGATGAAGTTGGGAAGCTCGGCGAGAATTTGAATCAGATGCTGGACAAACAACAACATTTGATTGAAAAGGTGATCAGTATAGCCTACAATATGGGCGTTGTTGGAAATGAACTGGCGATTACCATTGGGGAGGGTAAGGCTACCATTCCATGGGTTACTTCTGAAATAAGTGCCATTATGGGTAAAATGAATTTGAATGAAATGTTGGAAAAAGGTGTGGGTGAACGTTCTGCAAATGTTAAAACTATTTTTGAACAAATCATTTTGTTCAATTATGTAAGCCGGTCAATGCTGGGTACGATGAACGAAATAGAAAATGAAGTGCGATGCGCTCAGGCTGGCAACGATAACGAATTTTATCCGCTGTGTGAGTCCATAGAAAAACAAATGTTTAAAATGGGGGAACAAATTGATAATGTTTGCCAGATGGCTGAAAGCATACAGCTGGATTATGTAGATGTATCAGATTATGTGGATGGATTGACGCAATATCTAGGTGATATCTTTAATACGTTAAGGGGAGTTAATGATCAGGTTAACAAAATTGGATCCATGCAGTTTGAAATGTTAGAGCGAGCCAGTATGACCTCAGCAGGTTTGGTAGAATGGTCGCAAAGCCTTATGGAATTGACTTCACGCTTTCATATTGGTCCTTGGCCTCATTCGCAGGATAAATAACTGTAAGTAAACCAATAAAAGCAGGGCAGTACAGGTTAAATGTACTGCCCTGCTTTGTTAATTGCCAGGATTTAATGAAAATAGGTTAGGGGTTAGGGGTTAGGGGTTAGGGGTTAGGCACTATGCGCTAGGCATTGCCCTTACTCCTGACCCCTGACCCCTTACAAAAAAGTCTGCGTCTATTAAAAAGCTATTTTCTAATTAACCCACTTCAACGTTCCAACTGTCCAACTAACCAACTTTCCAACTAATAATTCCGCTTATACTCAACCTATTTTCTAATTAATCCCTAGAATAGGAGGGCTTTTCGTTGAAATAATTTACCCCCATGGCTTCTCTCACTTCAATCATCGTATCTTTCGCAACAGCATGTGCTTTTTTTGTTCCCTCCATAAGAATTTCCTTGACACGATCGGGATGGTTGGTATATTCTATTCTCCGTTCACGCATAGGATCCAGGAGATGATCAAGACAGGAGGTTAATTTCCTCTTGCATTGAATGCATCCGATTTTACCGCTGCGACAGTCGCTTGCAATCTCTGCCAGGTTTTCTTTATTAAAAACTTGATGATAACTATATACGGTGCATACTTCCGGATGTCCGGGATCTGTTTTCCGGATGCGGGAAGGATCTGTAACTGCATTCATGACCTTCTGATGGATTTCTTCATGGGTGTCGCAGAGGAAAATTGCATTATTCAGGCTTTTACTCATTTTAGTTTTGCCATCCAGACCGACTAGTTTTGGTACATCCCCAATTAGCGCTTCGGGTTCAACGAGTATTGGCCTATACAGGTCGTTAAAGCGTCGGGCGATTTTACGAGTTAATTCTATATGCGGAATCTGATCTTCGCCAACGGGAACCAGATTTGCTTTGAAAATGGTGATGTCGGAAGCCTGGGAGACGGGATAGCCAAGAAAACCATAGGTCATATCTCTAAAACCGTGTTGCTGCGCTTCTGTTTTCACGGTGGGGTTGTGTCGAAGAACGTTAACAGAGGTAAACATTGAAAAATATAGGGTTAATTCATGCATCTCTGGAATCATGGTTTGCAGCAAGATGGTGCTCAATGTCGGATCTAATCCAACGGCCAGATAATCTTCGGCAATTTGGAGTACATCATGATTAAGACCTTCGGGTTTTTCGAAGTGGGTGGTTAAGGCTTGCATGTCTGCAATGAGAATGTATGTTTCATAGTCTGCCTGCAGTTTCACTCTGTTTGCTAGGCTACCTACATAATGGCCCAAGTGCAGCTTACCTGTTGGACGGTCACCTGTAAGAATTCTTTTTTTTGTCATTGTTTTTTCCTCCTGAACATAGTTTTTTCCATTTTTGCGAAACATAATACATAGAGATAAAATCAGAATTGAAACGGTCTTGAAAAGTAACTGTTAAAAAATTAAACCTCACATCATAAGGGACGGAATTGCTCCGCGTTGCCACCCTTTTTGACTGCGAGGTCCACTTTCTCATGGTTAATCTGATACAACTTTCTTATAATGGAGATGAACCCGGCCATTCTTAACCTATTTTCAAGGTGGGAATGACAACTTAAGGATCCATTCAACAGGTAAATTGTACCGAATTTTAGCGATCCCGACTCTCTGAAACAACAAAACCTGTTTACTCTTTCCAATCATTGCTTTGGATGATGAACTTAAACCTAAAAATAGCATTAAATGCCCATAAAAACAAGACCTATTCAATAAAATGTCATTACTTTAATATAAATTTTTCATTTTAGGTTTACAAACCAATAATTTATGTAATAAAATCAAACTAGAGAAGATATAAAATGTAATAATCATCGATTAGTAAGAAATGCTATAAAACATGTAATGTATAGACAATATAATAAACCATACATTACGTGCTGAAATGCTTTCATAACAAATCGAAATATTTAATTACATTAATAAAAAGAAGGAGTTGTTAAAATATGGGCATTGATTTGTCGAATTATTTCAGTTTTAGTTTTAGAGTGGCGCTTAAGAAAATAGATAGAACCTTAAGCGGTAAACTGGAGGAATATGGTGTAAGCATTCCTCAATCTTTTATTTTGTATAGTTTATTGGAAGAAGACGGTTCTACATTAAAGGAAATTGGAAACAAAACATTGATAGACAGTTCTTCAATGACGGTGCTGGTCGACAAATTGGAAAAAGAGGATTTAGTTGAAAGACGTTTAGATTCACAAGATCGAAGAGCTATTCGGATTTTTATTACGACTAAAGGAAGAGAACTTGCAGAAAATGTAAGTAAAACTGGCATAGAGTTTAATTCCTATTTGTATGATCTGTTGGGTGAGGGAAACGAAAAAGAGTTTATGCATGGAATGAACAATATTATTAATGGGTTAGACTAATCTAATACGGTGTAAAAACTGTAGCATTCTCCACTGTATTGAATATAGCGGAGAAATGTTTTTATAGTTTCATTTTATGAACTAACCGTAAGCGAATTCTGTTTACTTGTACGATGTGTTTTTTATCTATTTTATTGACATGATGCACAGGTATGTTACAATTCAACGTGAAACTTTTTGTTTTTATGAGTGTTAACGGTAAAGGAGGTTTGGGAACTGAAAAAACAACTGAAGGGAGGAGACATTATTGCAGTCTTTAGGGCGACATGTACTTGCGGAGGTTTATGGGTGTCGATTTGAGGTGTTGAATGATATCAAAAAAGTGGAGGATATCATGGTCAATGCCGCTTTGGAGGCTGGAGCGGAAGTACGAGAATTAGTTTTCCACAAATTTAGTCCCCAGGGAGTAAGTGGAGTTGTTGTTATTTCTGAGTCTCACTTGGCAATTCATACTTGGCCAGAATTGGGATATGCAGCAGTGGATGTATTCACATGCGGTGAATCAGTAAATCCTTGGGATGCATGCAATTACCTCGCAGATATGTTTGGAGCTGATTATGTAAATGCTTCCGAAGTAAAGAGAGGCTTAATTGAAAACCAGGAGGAACGCCTGGTGGTAAATCTTTAGGAGGGATACTATCTTAGTTGACCGAACAAGGTACAGAGAGAATAATAAATTTAAATAATTGGCCTTACATGTTTAAAAATTTTAACAAGTAAGGTCTTGTTTTTTATATTGATATTCACGATAATGACAATTAATACCATTGCGGATTGGGGCTTGAATAAATGTGAAAATAATATAAACTAATAGAATTGCAATATTTATTAAATAATGATGTGGTACCGTTTGCTTATATCCAGTACAATATTATTTATAATGAGTTCTTTTGTTATCTAATTAGATGAAAAACAGGTAAATTATATAGATATGTTGCTGCAACTAAAAAGATTTAGGGTTAAAATTGTTCAGAAATGGCAAAGTATATTTAGTTGTTTTGCATTTGAAGGAGGATTATTGAATGGGATTTCTTTTTACCGGGGACATGAAGGCGGATTTAAAAGAAGTGAATCAGGCGTTTCATGAGAGCTTAAAACCCTGGTGGGATGAATTATCCGTTTATTTAGAACGTGTTAAACAGGATCTAACATTTAATTTATTGCCGGCTGTTACGATTGTTGCTTATCGTCAGGTGGGATTGTCCAGAGAAACGACGATTGCAATGGCTAACTTATTCAAAACCATTTATTTTGCTAATTGGATTCATGGTTTGGTGAAAGACGAGGAAGAAGGGCAGAAGTATCATCAACCATTACAATTTACCATTTTGATTGGTGATTACATCTCTGGCAGAATTCTAAAACTGTTATTGGAGGCTGGTGCTTCACATTTGCTGGAAGATTTTTCAAAAATGATGTGCAGTATAAATGAAGGACTGGTAATTGAACATAAATTAAATGGCGAGAATCTAGTGGTGCTGGATAAAACCAGAGGTTCTTTATACGCTACTGTTTTTCGGACAGCAGGGGAATTGGCTGGATTAAATTGGCATGTTCTTAATATATACGAAGAATTAGGACATAATCTGGGGATGGCTATGGAATTAACATTTTGCATGCAAGGACAAGCCAAAGATTTTATCGGTAAAACGGAGTCCTTGTTTGAACGGTTTTCCGCCCAGCAAAAATATGTGGACCAACCTTTACTGGGGTTAATTCATGAATTGAGTAAACCCGTTTCTTTTGTTAATCCGGCAGCTATGTTTTAACCATCGACAGCTGAAAGGGATATAATATAGCTCTGTATTGCAGGGCTATTTGTGTGTATAAATAGATATTTTTACTTAAGGAGGTTGAGATATGGCTTATAAGGATTTACATGAATTTATTAATGTTCTCGAGGCCAGGGGACAGCTTCGCAGAATAAAGGTGGAAGTTGATTCGGAACTAGAAATAACAGAAATTACAGACCGGGTAAGTAAAGCTTATGGACCTGCGTTGCTATTTGAAAAAGTGAAGGGATCCGACATGCCTGTTCTCATGAATGCCTTTGGAAGTGTGGAACGGATGGCTTTGAGCCTCCAGGTAAAAAGACTTGATGATATAGCCGATGAGATTACAGATCTTTTGCAAATTGTGGACAATGTACCTGGTTCTTTATTGGGGAAGGTTAAATTGCTGCCTCGATTAGCTGAGCTTTCGTCATTTTTCCCTAAGCTTGTCAAATCAGGAAGGTGTCAGGAAATTGTTCACCATGATCCTGATCTAACGAAAATACCTGTATTGAAATGCTGGCCAGGGGATGCGGGGCGTTTCGTTACCTTGCCGCAGGTTTATACGAAAGATCCTCGTAATGGTAAACGTAATGTAGGGATGTACAGGCTCCAGGTATATGATCAGAAGACAACTGGTATGCACTGGCATATGCATCATGATGGAGCGGAAAATTACCGATTGGGCAAGGCGAATGGCAGCGAACGCATTGAGGTGGCTGTAGCGATTGGGGGTGACCCGGCAATTACTTATGCTGCGACTGCGCCGCTGCCAAAAGAAATTGATGAACTTATTTTTGCTGGATTTTTGCGCAAAAAACCCGTAGATCTGGTGAAATGTAAAACTGTGGACATGGAAGTCCCTGCTGATGCGGAAATTGTATTGGAAGGGTATGTGGATCCTTCAGAAAAAAGAGTAGAGGGGCCTTTTGGAGATCATACAGGGTATTATTCTCTGGCCGGCGAATTTCCTGTTTTTCATATTACCTGTATTACGCATCGGAAAAATGCGATTTACCCTGCGACTATTGTTGGTAAGCCACCGCAGGAGGATTGCTACATGGCACTGGCGACCGAGCGGATCTTCTTACCTTTACTAAAAATGCAGCTGCCGGAAGTGATTGATATGCATCTGCCCATGGAAGGCGTATTTCATAATTGCGTATTAATTTCAATAAAAAAATCCTTTCCCGGGCATGCTCGTAAGATTATGAATTCATTGTGGGGCATGGGTCAGATGATGTTTGCTAAATTTATTATTGTGGTTGATGAAGATGTGAATGTTCAGAATGTTTCTGAAGTGATGTGGAAGGTTTTTAATAATGTTGATCCCAGGCGTGATACCATGATTATAGATGGACCCCTTGATGTACTTGATCATTCAGCACCTTTGCCTGTATTTGGCTCAAAAATGGGGATTGATGCCACGAAGAAATGGGTAGAGGAAGGTCATCCACGGGAATGGCCGGAGGATATTAAAATGAATGATGATATTATTGAATGGGTGGACAAAAAATGGAGTGAGTATGGCTTTGAATAAAGTAAAAAATTTTTTGCAGATGGTTGACTTTGGTCATAGTCTGTTTGGTTTACCCTTTGCTTATTTGGGAGCATTTCTAGCTATTCAGGGTGTTCCTTCACTCAACCAACTGCTGTGGATTACGGTGGCAATGGTTAGTGCAAGAACAGCAGCACTGTGTTTGAATCGATTGATTGACAGGGGGTTTGATAAAGCAAATCCGAGGACTACCCATTGGATCCTTCCTTCGGGACAGCTATCCGTTTTATGGGTGTGGCTTCTGGTAGGCATCTTTTTTGTCTTATTATTCTATGCTGCTGCTCAATTAAATCCCTTGTGCGTGAAATTAGCTCCGCTGGCTGTGATTTTTCTTTGGATGTATTCGTATACCAAAAGGTTTACCTGGTGGTGTCATTTTATTCTTGGCTTAGCCATTGGTATCGGTCCAATTGGGGGGTGGATTGCCATAACGGGAATGCTGGACTGGCGGCCCTTTATAATTGGGTTGGCAGTTGCCTGTTGGATTGCGGGTTTTGATACGATGTACGCCTGTCAGGACATACAATTTGATCGTGAGAATGGGCTTTTATCCATTCCGGCAAGATTTGGTGAACAGGGTGCACTCCGATTCTCGAGTGGGTTCCATATCAGCACTGTTTTTTTTCTTGTATTGAACGGAATTATTTTACATCTAGGCGTATGGTATTATATGGGAGTAATGTTCACGGCAGGGTTATTATTATATGAGCATGTAATTGTTCGGCCAGGAAATTTAAGCAAAGTCAATTTCGCATCGTTTCGGGTGAATCATTTTGTCGGGTTGATCATTTTCACAATGGCGTCGATTGATATTTTGTAGTTTGCACCAATGAATATTTTGATAAGCAGGGGTAAAATATAAATGATCTTTTGTATGTTATTGGTTGGTTGTTAATAGATGCATTTGGTTGATAATAAATTACAGGGAATATAATGTGAATTAACATTATATTTATCGGTTTCTTCTGTGAGGAAATAAGAAAATTAATTATTTACAAGGAGGAAAGGCTGTTTGCAGAGATATATTGTAGCCATTACTGGAGCCAGCGGCGTTTTATATGGGGTGCGCTTGGTGCAAATACTTGCACAAAAGGGCTATGAAGTGCACCTTATTGTAAGTGAAGCTGCGTATATTGTGCTTCAGCAGGAGATAGGATGGGAGTTATCATTTCCACAACAGGATTTGAAAAACTATTTTCCTAATAAAAACATTTTTCTTTATATGAATTCGGATATCGCTGCACCTGTTGCCAGTGGTTCATTTCTAACGGCAGGTATGGTTATAATTCCCTGCTCTATGTCAACCCTTTCTTCGGTTGCGGTAGGTCTTTCCAATAATCTGATTGAACGGGTCGCTGATGTTATGATCAAGGAAAAGAGGCCATTGACGCTGGTGCCTCGTGAAACCCCGCTGAGTTCCATTCATTTACAGAATATGTTACGCCTTTCGGAGATGGGCGTTTCCATTGTGCCAGCAATGCCTGCTTTTTACCAACAACCAAAGAGCGTCGATGAAATGATTTCTTTTGTGATTGGAAAGGTATTAGATATAATGAAGGTTCCCAATGATTCCTTTCCTCGTTATAATGGAGACGTATAATAAGAGGATTTTTTATTTGCATATGGTAAAAAAAGGATATAATAAGTATATGACCGTAATAGTAAGGGGAAGAAAATGACAAATGCTGATTTATTTAATCCGATACATTGTGAACTCACTATCGTTGAAGAAAAATTGTTGGAGAGTATTGATACAGAACTTCCTTTATTGGATGATGCAACAACCCATTTGTTAAAAGCCGGCGGCAAACGATTGCGTCCAGCTTTTGCTTTGCTTGGTGCTAAAATTTTCAGTGATGATATTGAACAGGTTATTCCTATGGCGGTTGCGTTGGAATTGATTCATATGGCGACTCTGGTGCATGATGATGTTATCGATAACTCATCGGTTCGACGCGGAAGAGAAACTGTTAAAAGTGCATGGGGCAACCGGGTTTCTATTTATGCTGGAAACTATGCTTTTGCCAGATCCCTTTCAATGGTTGCGAAGTATCAGCGCAGTGATGTTGTAGACGTTCTTGCTGATGCTTCTATGCGTATTTGTGAAGGTGAAATCAAACAGATGATGAGCTGCTTTGATGTGAATCAGGGGCTAAAGGATTATTTGCGAAGAATTGAAAGAAAAACTGCGTTACTTATTTCGGTAAGTTGTAAATTGGGGGGCATGTTGGGTCATGCCAGTGAAGATGAAATCATGGCCTTACAAAAATATGGGTACTATTTAGGAATGGCTTTTCAGATTACGGATGATATACTGGATTTTGTGGCGGATGAAAGTATTCTCGGTAAACCTGTTGGCAGTGATATTCGTCAGGGTGTTATTACACTTCCTGCCATTTATGCGCTGCAGACTCATCCCAATAGAAAAGAACTGGCCTACTTCTTATCGTCTGCTGAACGAAGTAATCAGTATGCAACCGAAATTATTGATATTATTTTTGATTCTAACGGTATTGACTATTCTTATGCGGTAAGCTGTAAATATGTATATCAGGCGCAAAAACAATTGGATAAACTACCCGCTGGACCGGTGAGAGAATGTCTATTTACCATTGCTGATTTTATAACAGAACGAGAATATTAGAGGAGGAATAGCTAATGGCATTCTCTGATCTATCCACAGAAGATAAACAAACGATCATTGAGCACTTGGAGGATCTGCGAAAGGCACTTATTGTTAGTATTGTTGCCATTATTGTTGCTGCGGTGGTTTGCTTTTCTTATAATGAGGAACTGCTTACCCTCATTATTGAGCCATTACGCAGTCTGAACGAACAACTGGTTGTAACAGGTGTTACTGAAGCTTTTTTTGTTAAGTTGAAGCTATCGTTCTTGGGTGGCTTTGTGCTTGCTTTTCCAGTTGTTGTGTGGGCAATCTGGAGGTTTTTTAAACCCGCGTTATATCCCAGTGAACGAAAATACATTTATATTCTTCTTCCAATCACCGTTCTGTTTTTTGTGGGTGGTGTGCTATTCTCGTATTTTGGAATCCTTAGACTGGTTCTTAATTTCTTTATTTTCATCGCTGGGGAGAACCTGGAAACCATGTTTAAGGTTGATCAATATGTTTCTTTTGTCATGGCTTTTACAATACCGTTTGGATTGGTATTTGAACTACCGGTTGTGGTATTCTTTCTAAGTAAAATTGGTGTTGTAAATCATAAGATGCTTTCTGAAAATCGCAAATATGCACTTCTGGTTATTGTTATTCTTGCAGCAGCATTGACTCCAGGTCCTGATCCTATTTCTCAACTATTTATGGCTGTACCGGTTTATCTATTGTATGAAATAAGTGTGGTAATTGCTAAATTTGTGAATCCGATAGAGGAACGCAAAGAAGAAGGCAAACGCTTATTGAAACGGAAGGCAAAAAAGGCGAACACTGATCCGGCAAATATTTCAAACGACGATGGGAATACAGACGAATAGAGGATACGGAATAAAGCTCTAAGTTATTGAACTATACTATATCGGATTTCTTTACAAAAATATGGGGATTTGACATAATGTGAATAAGAGATTGGTGTGAATATAAAAACATTAATGATAAACTGTTGACGGAGGCGTATTTATAGAAAAGGAGGAAGAAAAATGTTTGGATTAATCGGAAATTTTGGACCATGGGAACTGGTACTGATTTTGTTTATTGTATTGATTGTAGTAGGTCCGGGAAAACTGCCTCAGGTGGGTAAGTCTATGGGGAAAGCACTGCAAAATTTCAGAAAAGCCAAAGAGGAAGATTTTGATGAACTTGACGAAAAGGAAAAAGAATAGGTCTGATTTTCAGGCCTATTTTTGTACAATCAGGAAATGGATTATGTTAACTCTGTATATAAACCAGTATCCTGGATTATAACCATAGGCGAAAATTTAATTTGTAAGGAGTTCATATGACACATCTTTATCCTATCTATGTTAATCTTGAACAAAAAGATTGCGTGGTGATTGGTGGAGGAAAGGTTGCGGAACGCAAAATTGAGACTTTATTGGAATATGGTGCGCATATATCAGTTATAAGTCCGTTTGTTGAACCGGGTATTGAACATTGGGCCAAGCAGGGATTGATTGGTCTTAAACGGACTGAATTTTCACCCATACATATAGAGCATGCTTTTCTTGTGTTTATTGCAACAAATGATACTGCGTTAAATAAACAAGTCGCTATGTTGTGCCGTGAGAGGAATATACTGGTTAATGCGGTTGATGACCCTCCTAATTGTGATTTTTATGTTCCTTCAGTGTTGCGACGACAGTCTCTTTCAGTAGCTATATCTACAGAAGGAAAAAGTCCTTCTTTCGCAGCAAAATTACGTCAGGAATTGGACAATCATATTCCCGACGAATATGGTGACTTCGTTGAACTATTAGGGGAAGTCAGAGAAACAATCAAATATAGTGGTCTTGATATTGAGGAACGCAAGAAACTGTTCTACAGACTTGTAGATTCTGATATTTCAGACCTAATCAAACAGGGAGATAAACAAAAGGCAGAGGAGCGGATCAAACAATGTATATCCTCCTGGCAGGAGTAAACCATCGAACAGCTCCGATTGAAATTCGAGAAAAGTTCTCTTTTTCAGAAGCTGACATAGAGATGGCCTACAATATATTAAGCAAAAAAACCGAAATAGAGGGAGCGGTTATTCTTACCACCTGTAATCGGACAGAAGTTTATGCAACGACCAGAGATATTGAATCCGGGCAAGTGGTGCTTAGGGATTTCCTGGCAACTTATACTGGTCTTGAAAATAGAAAGTTGGAAAGATATCTTTATCAACCAACTTGTTTTGCCGCCATTGAACATTTGTTTCGTGTGTCGGCGGGTCTTGATTCAATGATTATTGGCGAGACACAAATCCTGGGTCAGCTCAAAGGCGCCTATATAAAAGCGTGGGAGTGCAATGCGTCAGATAGTGTTTTGAACCACCTTTTTCAAAAGGCTCTGTATGTGGGAAAGAAAGTCAGAAGCGAAACGGCGATTGATCAGCATCCTGTTTCGATCAGTTATGCTTCTGTTGAACTGGCACAGAGCCTGTTGGGAACACTGAAGGATAAGACTGTATTGGTCATAGGTACTGGCGAAACGGGAGAGTTAACCACCCGTTATTTGTTATCTAAAGGGCTTACATCGGTTATGGTTTCCAATCGATCTTTTGAAAAAGCGAAGGCACTGGCTGATGAGTTTGGTGGACGAGCCATTCAATTGAATGCTGTTTTTGAAGAATTGTCGCGAGCAGATATTGTGATCAGTTGTACAGCAGCCAACCATTATGTGATACGGCAGGAAAATGCAAGAGAGGTTCTTATTAATAGACAGGGGAAAAAAATTCTGTTTATTGATATTGCCGTTCCGCGTGATATTGATCCGACCCTTGCGGATATTGAAGGGGTTTACATATATGATATTGACCGGTTACAAGATGCGCTGGATGGGAGCTATGAAGAGCGAAAAGCAGCGTCTGCATTCGCAGAGAAAATTATAAAAAGTGAGCTGGCAGAATTCAACCAGTGGTTGGCAAGTTTGTATGTGGTTCCTGTTGTAACGGCACTTAAAGGCTTCGGTGAGAGGGTAAAGCAGAATGAACTTCAAAGAGCCTTTAATCGACTGGGTAAGGTCTCTGAAAGGGAGCAAAAGGTCATTACAGATATGAGCAGTGCAATCGTAAATCAGTTGCTGCGTAATCCTGTTGTTAATCTTAAGGATATGGCTGTCAGTAATGATGGACATCTATATGCAGAGTTGACGAAAAAGCTGTTTGGATTAAATGCTGAAAACGAGGAGAAAAGTTGCGATGAAAGTTTTAAAGCTGGGTACAAGGGGGAGTAAGCTGGCTCTCTGGCAGGCTGAGTATGTTAAACAGCAGTTGATTCTCGCTGTTGACAATATAGAGGTGGAGATAAAAGTAATCAGAACCAAAGGAGATAAAATCCTTGATGTGGCACTATCTAAAATCGGGGATAGGGGCTTGTTTACAAAAGAAATCGAGAATGAATTACTGGCTGGAAATATAGATTTGGCAGTCCATAGTATGAAAGATATGCCTTCTGTTTTAGCTGAAGGGTTATGTGTGGGAGCGGTTTTAGAGAGAGAAGATGCAGCCGATGTGCTTCTTTCGCATAAAGGATATACACTGGATGAACTGCCTGAAAAAGCGATAGTCGGGACCTCAAGTTTACGGCGTATTGCGCAGCTAAAAGCATTCCGACCTGATCTGCAGATGGTTGATATAAGAGGAAATGTT
The DNA here is from genome assembly GCA_034659475.1 of Bacillota bacterium. GTDB lineage: Bacteria > Bacillota > Syntrophomonadia > Syntrophomonadales > Syntrophomonadaceae > JAYEHK01. The sequence continues at coordinate 25,784 of JAYEHK010000082.1, forward strand.
GAAACCAGATTACGCAAAATGATAGAACAGGATATGGATGGAATTGTTTTAGCTTATGCTGGGGTCAGGCGCCTGGGTTTTGAAAAGGAGATCACCCAAAAGCTTCCTTTCGAATTGATTTTACCAGCTGTGGGACAGGGTGCTATTGCGATAGAGAACAGGAAAAATGACCAGGGTGTACAGGATATCGTGTCCAAAATCAATAATGAGAATGCATGGTTCAGCACCAAAGCAGAAAGATCGTTTTTGGCAGAACTGGAGGGCGGATGTCAGGTCCCCATTGCGTGTAATGCCTCTTTGATTGGGGGTAAGATCACTATTCATGGACTGGTTGCTTCCCTTAATGGCTTGCAAGTTATAAAAGGATCATGCAGTGGGTCAAAAAGTGAGGCGAAGGAACTGGGGAAAGAATTGGCGCAATCGTTATTACAGGATGGAGCAGGAGAGATCTTGGAAGAAATCAATAACATGGGAGAGATGAGATGATTAAGACAGGTATTGTATATCTAATTGGAGCCGGACCAGGAGATTCCAGCCTGTTGACATTGAAGGGGAAGGACATACTGGAGAGAGCTGATGTGGTTGTTTATGACCGACTGGTTGGCATGGAACTCATGGATTTTGTGAGAGAGAATGCGGAACTGATCTACGTAGGTAAATCTGCTGGTCATCACGCTATGAAGCAGGAAGAAATCAATGAACTGCTGATCCAAAAAGCCCGCGAAGTAAAAGTGGTTGCACGGTTAAAGGGAGGAGATCCTTTCGTTTTTGGACGAGGCGGAGAAGAGGCGCAGGTTTTACGGCAGAATGGGATTCGATTCGAGGTCGTTCCTGGTGTTACTTCGGCCATTGCTGTTCCAGCATATGCGGGCATTCCCGTTACACATCGAGAGGCAACTTCAAGTTTTGCTGTTATTACAGGTCATGAGAAACCAGGAAAAGCGGAAAGTTCTATACAGTGGGATAAAATAGCAACGGGGATTGGTACCCTTATGTTCTTAATGGGGGTAGAAAATCTTCCGTTTATCGTAGAAAATCTAGTAACATATGGACGTCCAAAATCGACTCCGGTAGCGGTCATACATAAAGGAACTCTGCCTGAACAAAAGGTTGTTACGGCTACGCTGGGAGATATTGTTCGGAAGGTCCAGGAGGCGAATCTTCAGCCACCGTCTATTATTATCGTTGGCGAAACCGTGTCGTTGCGATCTGAACTAAACTGGATTGAAGAAAGGCCACTCTGGGGAAAAACGATTGTTGTTACGCGTGCTCGTGCCCAGGCCAGTGGACTGAAGAAGAAATTGAAAGATCTGGGGGGAGAGGTCATCGAGTTTCCTTCCATTGAAATACAAAAAGAAAACGATTTACAGCCGCTCTATGATGCATTTGATTGTATAAGTGATTTTCAGTGGCTCATTTTTACAAGTGCGAATGCAGTGGAGTTATTTTTCAACGAAATGAAATCAAAAAAAATAGATATCCGATTATTATCTGGGTTAATGATTGCGGCCATTGGACCAGTTACCTGTGAAAGTGTTGAAAAAAGAGGTCTTCTGGTTGATGTCGTTCCCGCTGAATATGTAGCTGAAGGGATTGTGGATAGACTTCGTTCTCATATAAAACCTGGCGATAAAGTTCTTCTCCCGAGAGCCCGCGGGGCAAGGGAAGTTCTTCCGGATAAGATTACTGAATTAGGTGCCGAAATTCATGAAATCTATTTATATACAGCGGGGATTGCTACCAATGTAGACTCCCGGGACGTCGAGAGGATTCGTTCAGGGATGGCAGACTATTTATGTTTTACAAGTTCTTCTACCGTAAGGAATTTTGTTCAAATGATAGACAAAGAAGGATTGGAGATGCTGAAAAAACAGACACGTGTTGCGTGTATTGGACCTATCACTGCTAAGACCGCTAGTGAATTTGATTTTTCAGTGGCGGTTATGGCACAGGAATATACCATTGAAGGGTTGATAACAGCAATCCTGAAAGATATAGAAACCAACAAAGAATATCGGGAGGTAGAAAAATGATTGGTTGTACAAAGCTGCTCTGTGGTACTGCAACAGTTTCAGAAGTGATAAAGCACAGTGGACATGATGTTCCTCCAGAATTACTGCAATTTTCGGATCTAAACCGACCATTGGTTGTATGGAATATGACGAATCGGTGTAATCTTCGCTGTAAACACTGTTACATAAATGCTGAAGATCACGATTATTCCAATGAGTTAACAACCCAGGAGGCAGAAGCATTTATTGAAGATTTGGCCGTTATGAAAGCGCCGGTACTTTTGTTTTCTGGTGGAGAACCTCTGCTTCGCAAAGACATCTTTCATCTTGGAAAAATGGCTGCGGAGAAGGGCCTTCGACCCGTTATTTCCAGTAACGGGACGCTCATTGATGACGAAATGGCTAAAAAAATTAAAGAAGCAGGTTTTCAATATGTAGGCATCAGTATTGATGGCGCACCGGCTACGCATGATGAATTCAGGGCGAAGCAGGGGGCTTTTGACATGGCTATTAATGGGATCAGGGCCTGTCAGAGGCAGGGCGTGAAAACAGGGATTCGGCTTACCATGAATCGCTATAATCAGGATGATCTTCCGTTTTTGTTTGATCTTATTGAAAAAGAGAATATTCCAAGAGTGTGCTTATATCACCTTGTTTATGCGGGTCGTGGTACGGAAATGATGGGGCAGGATACCACCACGGAAGTGAAGCGTTCTCTTATAGAATATATCAGTAAAAAAACGCTGGAATTATACGAAAAAGGCGTGGAAACAGAAATATTAACAACCGATAACCATGCGGATGGGATTTATTTATATCAACAAATGAAAAAACAAGGATCTGACCGTGCAGACGAAGTCGTACAATTGCTGGAAATGCATGGAGGGTGTTCGGCTGGCACAAAATTTGCTAATGTTGATTCTCTGGGGAACGTTCATCCTTGTCAGTTCTGGCAGGACTATACAGTTGGAAATATAAGGGACATGCCGTTCAGTCAACTGTGGACATCAGACGATGAATTGCTGGTTAAGTTAAGAGAAAAAGAAAAACATCTAAAAGGAAAATGTGGTGCGTGTCAATATAAGCAACTTTGCGCGGGATGCCGAATTCGTGCGCGTGCGGTTTATGGCGATGTCTGGGCGGAAGATCCAGCCTGCTATTTAAACGAGGAGGAAACTAAAATACAGGTGTAATCGACTATATTATTTTAAATAAACGGGACCACTCCTGATCATTATTGTACAAGGAAAAGGAGATGGCAGAATAGGATGCGGGGAGGAGATTATATGTCATTTCCCATACAGCGGATGCGGAGACTTCGTTCAAGTGAATCAATGCGTAAAATGGTGCGCGAAACGCAGTTATGTGTTGAGGATTTTATCTACCCAATTTTTGTTTGTTATGGGCAGAATAAGAAAATACCAGTGGGATCAATGCCAGGAATCTATCAGTATTCAGTCGACCAGTTAAGAACAGAGATTATTGAGATTGTTTCACTTGGAATACCGGCCGTTATCCTGTTTGGTATTCCTGAAAATAAAGACCCGTTTGGAAGTTCTGCCTGTGATGATCATGGCGTGGTGCAGGAAGCGATAAAAGTGATCAAGGATATTGCGCCTGATTTACTGGTGATTACGGATGTATGCCTTTGTGAATATACCAGTCACGGTCATTGCGGCATTTTAGATGAAAAGGATCAGGTGGATAATGATGCTACCCTGGAAGTACTTGGACGGGAGGCATTGTCTCATGTTAGATGCGGAGCTGATATTATTGCCCCGTCTGATATGATGGATGGAAGAGTAGGATATATCCGAAGTGTGCTTGATGAAAATGGCTTTGCAAACATACCCATTATGTCTTATGCAGCAAAATATGCTTCGAGTTTTTATGGACCTTTTCGGGATGCAGCACAGTGTGCTCCCCATTTTGGCAATCGCAAAACGTATCAAATGGACCCAGCCAACAAGCTGGAGGCGATGCGGGAGGTCCAGTTGGATATCGAAGAGGGTGCGGACTTCATTATGGTTAAACCGGCACTATCTTATCTTGACATTATTAAAGCAGTTAAGGATACCTACCATTATCCTACAGTTGCCTATAGTGTGAGTGGAGAGTATGCCATGATTAAAGCGGCTGCAACCCAGGGCTGGATTGATGAACAGGCGGTTGTGATGGAATCTCTCCTGTCAATAAAAAGAGCAGGGGCTGATATGATTATCACTTACGCGGCCAAAGAAGCAGCTCGATTGTTGTAATTATTGACCAAGAAAGGGTGGAGGCGTTATGCTAATTTCGTGGAATACAACCAATCAATGCAATATGTTTTGTGAGCACTGTTATCGAGAAGCGGGCTGCAAATTATCGGATGAATTATCTACCAGCGAAGCCAAGAAGCTAATTGATGAAATAAAAAAAGCTGGATTTGAGATTATGATATTTAGCGGTGGTGAACCGCTTATGCGGCAGGATCTCTGTGAATTAGGTGCCTATGCAACCCAAAAAGGTCTGCGGGCCGTTCTGGGAAGCAACGGAACATTAATTACGCCAGAAGCTGCAGTAAATCTGAAAAATGCAGGATTTCGTGCTGCAGGGATTAGTCTGGATAGTCTGAGTCCTGAAAAGAATGATGCCTTTCGCAAGCTTGATAATACCTTTGAACGTACAGTAGAGGGAATGAAGAACCTGAAAAATGCGGGACTTCCTTTTCAAATTCATACCACTGTTATGGATTGGAACGTAGAAGAGCTAGAATCAATCACCGATTTTGCAGTCTCAATCGGAGCAATGGCGCATCATGTGTTTTTCCTGGTTCCTACTGGTCGTGGTGCTGATATTGAACAAGAGGGCCTGCGGGTGGTAGAATATGAAAGAACGATTGCACGCATTATGGAGAAACAAAAAACAGTACCCATAGAATTGAAGCCAACCTGTGCCCCACAGTTTATGAGAGTGGCAGGGCAGAAGGGTTTGCCGGTTCGTTTTTCCAGAGGTTGTCTGGCAGGTATCAGTTATTGTATCATCAGTCCCAGAGGAAATGTGCAGCCTTGTGCTTATATGGATATGGCTTTAGGAAATGTACGGGAAACACCGTTTGATATTATCTGGAAACAGAACGAGATACTGAATAATTTAAGAACACAGAACTATGGTGGTAAATGCGGATACTGCGACTATAAGGAAAAATGCGGCGGGTGTCGGGCAAGAGCCTACTATTATACTGGTGATTATATGGCAGAAGATCCGTGGTGTTTATATCAACCCCGGAAGGAGAGAGAAAGTGCAGGAAATGACTGAGGTAGATCGTCTTATACTGAATGAAATACAGGACAATTTTCCTCTATCCGCACAACCTTATCAGGATATTGCCAGTAGAATAGGAATTGATGAATCAGAAGTTATTTATCGTATTGGAGAGCTTAAAGACAAGGGCATTATTCGCAGAATCGGTGGAATTCTAGACTCAAGAAGTCTTGGCTTTTTTTCGACACTTTGCGCGACTAGGGTGCCGGAAGATCAATTGAATAAAGTAGGTGAAAAGATCAATCAACTGCCAGGAGTTACGCACAACTATGTTCGTGATTTTGAATGGAATATGTGGTTTACTCTAACGACGGAGTCAAAAGAGGAAGCCCTTTCTTTGATACAGGCACTTGAGCAGGAACTGCAGATCCAAATAAAAAATATGCCGGCAAAAAAGGTATATAAAATTAAAGTATCCTTTGATATGGGGGAATAACGTGAAATATGATAAAATCGATAGAAAAATAATTCACTTGTTGCAGGGGGATTTACTTTTAACACCCAGGCCGTATCAGGATATTTCTGAAAACTTAGGGGTTTCAGAGGACGACATTATCCGCCGAATAGAAAGATTAAAGGCGAGCGGAGCGTTACGACGCATGGGGGCTATCCTTCGTCATCAGAAGGCAGGATATACAGCGAATGCAATGGTCCTTTGGAGGGTAGAATCTTCTGATATCGATTATATTGGAGAACTGATGGCTTCTTTTCTAGAGATTAGTCATTGTTATCAAAGGGAATTTTTGGATTATTCATTGTTTACGATGATTCATGCTCGGACTAACGAGGAACTTATTCAACTGGTTCAACAACTGGCTGTCCTAAGCGGTATTCAAACGTATAAAATTGTAAAAAGCACTCATGAACTAAAAAAAGTAAGCATGGCGTATGTTTTATAGGTAAGAAAAGAACCATAGAATAATAATATGGGAGGCTATTCTTGTGAACACTAACATATCAAAAGAGCTTTATAAGCAGGCGTGTTCATTAATCCCTGGAGGAGTGAACAGCCCAGTGCGTGCCTTTAAATCAGTAGCATCTGAACCTGTTTTTATCAAACAGGGAAAAGGGGCGTGCATGAAGGATGCAGATGGCAATGAATACATAGATTACGTGGCGTCGTTTGGACCGCTTATTCTTGGCCATGCACATCCAGCAGTGGTGGAAGCGATCACTCTGGCTGCGCAGAATGGAACAAGCTATGGGGCTCCGTGTGAGGCAGAGGTGGAATTGGCCGGAATGATTTGTGAGTCCATCCCATCTGTTGAAAAGGTTCGTATGGTAAACTCGGGTACTGAAGCAACCATGAGTGCGATCAGGTTGGCGCGGGCCTGTACAGGACGTAATAAAATTGTTAAGTTTGAAGGTTGTTATCATGGACACGGAGACAGTTTTTTGATAAAATCCGGTTCAGGTTTGTTAACTGCGGGGATTCCAATTAGTCCAGGGGTTTCCAAAGCGGTTTTGGATGATACAATTGTGTGTCGTTATAATGATATTAATAGTGTACAGCAAGTTTTTGAACAATATGGGCAGGACATTGCAGCCGTTATTGTTGAACCAGTTCCAGCCAATATGGGCTTGGTGTTACCGGTTCCTGGTTTTTTGCAGGGCCTTAGGGATATTACGCAAAATGCGGGTGCATTGCTTATTTTTGACGAGGTTATTACAGGATTTCGCACGTGCTTTGGCGGATTTCAAAATACTTCAACGATAATCCCTGACTTGACGACGCTGGGAAAAATTATTGGTGGTGGATTACCAGTTGGTGCGTATGGTGGACGGAAAGATATCATGGATATGGTGGCCCCGGAAGGCACTGTTTATCAGGCGGGGACACTCTCCGGTAATCCGTTGGCTATGGCTGCAGGGATTGCTACCCTTAAAATACTTCAGGAAAATGATTGGTATGACCGGTTGGAGGTTATGTCCTATTTACTTTGCGGAAAACTGAAAACAGTTTTTGAAGATCATGATTTATATTACACTATAAACAGGCTTGCATCGATGTTTACAATATTCTTTACCGAGGACGAAGTAGGGGATTATGAAACGGTAAAATCCTGTGATGTTAACCGCTATGCGCGTTTTCATACTGAACTGATGAAACAAGGAATTTATTTTCCTCCTTCCCAATTTGAGGTGTGTTTTCTATCCACTGTACATGAACTGGAAGATATAGATCGAACTGTAGAAGCTGTTGACAGAGCATTAACGTGTTGTGATTAGGGGAGGAAGCTAGTTGGAAAAAGTGAATAGTTGGGAGTGGTTTATCGGACAATTCGAGCCGATGAGCAAAATTGATCTTACTGCCTATAAAAGGCCACAGATGGAGAGAAGAATTAATAGCTTTATGCGGTCAGCCGGTGCAGAAGACTATCAACAGTTTCTAAATATAATCAGAACAGATAAGCGCATTTATAGAAAGTTTATAGAACATCTCACAATAAATGTATCAGAGTTTTTTCGTAATCAGAGTCATTGGGATGTATTAGAACGAGAGATCGTACCATCATTGCTTAAAGAACGTAAAGCATTAAAAGTTTGGAGTGCTGGATGTTCAACCGGTGAAGAACCTTATTCACTTGCGATGATGTTTCAGGAAAAATTTCAATCAAGGGTTGAAAAAATTATTGCATCTGATCTGGATGACGAGGTGCTGGACAAGGCTGGCATAGGCTTATATGGGGAGAAGGCTTTTGAGACAGTACCTTCTTTATACCAGAAGAAGTATTTTACACGTGAAGGTGATTTCTATAAAATTGCAGATGGTGTCAAGAAAACAGTTCACTTTCAGAGACATGATCTGCTGATGGATCGCTACCCATCAGGACTGGATTTAATCCTTTGCCGAAATGTTGTGATCTATTTCACCGAAGAAACCAAGCAAAAATTGTACCGTAAATTTGCAGATGCATTAAGATCGGGTGGGGTTATATTTATTGGTAGTACGGAGCAGATTTTTCAGGCAAAAGAAGTTGGACTACAGTCTACTACGACATTTTTTTATCGAAAATTTTAAAATGTGACAATTGGACTCGATCTTTACATACAAAAATTTCTATGAATGCTGTTCTAAAGCAGGAAAAGTGTTTTTCGTATAGAATTCATATTGAGGTCTATAACTTTTCCCGCATTTTTGGAAACGATATCTGAGGCGGTAACTTTGCCGTAGGCAAAAAAGAATAGATAAGTAATCATGGGGGTGGTGAATAGTCCTAGGGTACATTAGGAAATGTCTAACATGATTAACGAGAAACCATTAGATGAAAAGGAGGAATGAACTTGAAGGTTCTAGTATGTGTTAAGCAAACATTTGACACAGAAGCCAAGGTCGAATTGAAAGATGGCAAAATCAACGATGCGGGAATTAATTTAATCATTAACCCGTATGATGAAGTTGCTGTAGAAGGTGCAATTCAATTAAAAGAAAAGAAAGTTGCTGATGAGGTAGTAGTACTATCCGCTGGCGCTGACAAAGCTTTGGATGCTATTCGTACCGCACTTGCAATGGGAGCGGACAGAGGCATACTGGTAAAACAGGACAAAGACGCGGACGAGTATGCGAGAGCAGTAGCATTGGCAACTGCAATCAAAGATGAAAATCCTGACTTAATCCTCGCCGGGCACGTTGCTGCGGATGATGGATCTTCTCAGGTTCCTACCCGTGTAGCCGAAATTCTGGGCCTTCCTCATGTGAATGTTATAACCAGCCTGGAAATTAATGATGGTGTTGCTACATGCACCAGTGAAGCAGATGGTGGTACGGCAACAACGGAAGTTAAACTTCCGGCAGTTATTTCCTCACAGGTTAGCTGGAATGAACCTCGGTATCCGTCGATGAAGGGTATCATGCAGGCGAAGAAAAAGAAAGTTAATAATCTTGATGCAGTAGCTGTTGACAACAAGGTAAATGTGGTCGAATTTGCTATGCCTGCCGCTAAAACAGCTGGCATTAAGATCGAGGAAGATCCTGATGTAGCTGCAGCAAAATTGGGTGATTGGATGCTCAATACGGTTAAAGTAGAAGTTTAATAATTGTTAAAATGTTTACTAGATAAACAAAAGGAGGGTAATAGATGGCTGGAACATGGGTATTTGTAGACCAGAGAGATGGAAATATACGCAAAGTTTCATTTGAATTGCTATCAGAAGCTAAAAAATTCGGCGAAGAAGTAAGTGCTGTTGTATTTGGTAAAGGTGTAGAGGGACTGGCTCCTGAATTTGCTAAATATGGCGCTGACAAAGTATACGTTGCAGACGCTGACGTATTTGCTGATTATAATACTGGTGCATATGTTGCACAGATCGTTGCTATGATCAATGAATACAGCCCAAATGCAATCTTATTTGGACACACGATTAATGGTAGAGACATGGCTTCCCGCCTGGCTCAGAAGTTAGATGCAGGACTTGCAACAGATGCAATCGCTGCTGAAATCAGTGCAGGCAAAGGTGTTTTCACCAGAGCAATCTATGCTGGTAAAGCAATTGCGAAGGTTGAAGTAACAGGTTCACCTGTACTCGCAACCATTCGTGCAGGTGTTTGTGAAGTTGTTGAAGCTGCAGGAGCTGGCGAAGTTGTAAAAGCAGCTGTGGCAGCTACTGATGCTGATATTTATCAGGTTGCAAAAAACTTCGAAGCGACTGTTTCCGCCAGACCGGAACTGACTGAAGCCGAGAACGTTGTATCCGGTGGACGTGGATGTAAAGGTCCTGATGGAATCAAGGTTGTAGAAGAATTAGCTGATTTACTGGGTGCTGCTCTGGGTGGATCCCGTGCATCCATTGACTCCGGCTGGTTGGGACATGAATTACAGGTAGGTCAAACGGGTAAGGTTGTTAACCCGAACCTTTATGTAGCATGCGGTATTTCTGGAGCAATCCAGCATCTGGCTGGAATGTCTTCCTCCAAATTCATCGCAGCAATCAACACCGATCCAGAAGCTCCGATTTTCAGCGTAGCTGACTTTGGTGTTGTTGGCGACCTGTTTAAAGTTGTTCCTCTTCTGTGTGGCGAGCTGAAAAAATAGTTGGCCTTAAATATCAATGGTTCACTGGATATGCACTCATGCATATCCGGTGATCTTTGATTATTGTTGAAGGAGGGAATTAGATAGATGATTTTTGGATTTGAGTCACTGGAAGGTGGTTATGGAGTCCCAATGCGTGTTGTTGGGGCTAATGTTCCTTATGAATGGCTGATATATCTTATTATGTTTATCCCTATAGGGGTTTTCCTATTTGGTTTTTATCAGAGAATACAGGTATGGCGTCTTGCCAAAGGTGAGATACATAGAAATGACAAGATTGGTGAGCGCATCGTTTCCTTTCTGGTTAATACCTTTTTACATGTCAGGGTTATAAAAAAACCACTGGCTGGCTGGATGCATCTTTTATTGTTTTGGGGATTTCTAGTGTTATTCATCGCTGCTGGTGTGGACGCGGCGCATAATGCAATTAATTGGCCTCATCTTGAAGGTGGAATCTATATTGGTTTATCATGGGTTGTTGATGTACTCGGTTTGCTTGCCTTGATAGGTATAGTTGTCTTAGCTGTCATTAGATATGTGCAAAAACCAGACCGTTTAAATGATACAAAAGCTAGCGATGGATGGGTAATTCTATTAGTGTTGGGGATTTTATTTACAGGGTTCGTTATTGAAGGTGCAAGAATTGCAGCACAAATTCAGTTATCAACTACCATGCAGCAAATTGCTTATGAGCAGGCTGCTTCACCGATAGGCTGGTATTTTGCAAGCATGTTTGCTGGTGCTTCACTAGAAAGTATATTAATGTGGCACAGGGTTCTATGGTGGTTCCATATGGTTATTGCATTCCTGTTTATAGCATTGGTTCCGTTTACGAAGTTATGGCATATATTTGGTGCTATGATAGGATATATTTTCCGTGATTTAGAACCTTCATCCTGTCGAATGGTAGAAAATATAGAAGAAGCAGAAACCTTTGGTGTGGAAAACATTGAAGAATTTGCATGGAAGGATTTGTTTGATCTTGATGCCTGTACCCGATGTGGAAGGTGTCAGGAGGTGTGTCCTGCCTATAATACCGGCAAACAATTGAATCCTAAGGTCACACTGATTCAAGCCATGAAACAGCATCTGGATGCTAAGACTCCTTATTTGATTGCCAATAAAGGGCAAGAAGAAGTGGTCGAAGAAATGGCTATGACGGCAGAGGGTGCAGAAGTACCAAATCCCGCCGAGCAGAGTTTGCTGTATGATATTGTTACGCCGGAGGTTATTTGGGATTGTACGAACTGCAGAGCATGTATGGAAGTATGTCCAATGTACATTGAACATATTCCTAAGATTATTGATATGCGAAGAAACCTTGTTATGTGGCAGGGTGACATGTCGAGTGAAGCACAGGGTGCCTTTACAAATATGGAACGTAATTACAATCCGTGGGGCGTTGGCTGGGCTTCTCGTGCCGAGTGGTTAAATGAGAGAAATGTGCGTGAAATGGTAAACCTCTTGCCTGAAGATGGTAAGGAGTTTGAATATCTGTTATATACAGGTTGTGCTGTTTCCTTTGATGATCGTTATAAAAGGGTTGGGGAAGCGCTCGTTAAGCTGTTGAACCAGGCAGGTGTCAGTTTCGGTTATCTGGGTACAGAAGAGTTCTGTTGTGGAGACTCTGCTAGAAGATTGGGCAATGAATATCTCTATCAGACGATGGCTGCGCAGAATATTGAGACCTTTAATAATTATGGGGTGAAAAAGATCATTGTTGTTTGTCCCCATGGTTACAATACTCTGAAGAATGAGTATCCCCAGATGGGCGGAGAGTATGAGGTATATCATTATACTGAGATATTGGCCAAACTTGTTGCTGAAGGTAAGTTAAAACCTTCTAAATCTTTAGGAGCAAAGATAAGTTATCATGATTCTTGCTTCCTGGGTAGACATAATGGTGTTTATGATCAGCCCAGAAATGTAATTAAAGCAGCGGGTGGAACCATTGTTGAGATTGAAAAATCGAAAGCCAACGCTTTTTGTTGTGGTGCTGGTGGCGGACGTATGTGGTTGGAAGAAGAAGCGGTAGAAGGCTTCAAACGTATTAACGATACTAGAACCGACCAATTGCTGGAAAATAATCCGGATATGATCGTTACTAACTGTCCATTTTGTATGACCATGATCTCAGATGGTGTAAAAGGCGCAAACGCTGAAGAAAACACCAAAGTCTTTGATGTAGCAGAAGTATTGTGGCAATCAATTGAATAACAAAAAAAAAGATCCCCATTAGGGGATCTTTTTTTTTGCCCTAATTTAAAAAGATATAATATGTAAGAGTGATTCCACTGCGGATAGAATTAGGCATTTAATTAAACACATGATTCAGTGGAGTCCACCATTTCCTCAGGACACAACAACCAATGAAGAATTTAGTGCGTTTTTAACAATGTTACACGCTAGGGACATACCTCATTTGTATCCAATTGTTACATTAAAGTCTGCTCGGTTTCACATCGTTACAATGCATTGCTTCGATCTGGAACAATTCTTATTCCTTGTAAGCATACAAAGCCTGCTGAATCGAGTTTAGCTATCTGGCATAACAGTTGCATTAGAGTAAGTTAAATAAAATAGATCGTTACAAAACGAAAGGAGTTGTTAAAATGGCAACAGGTAATGTAGAACAAAAACTCGCATTTGAAACACTGTCATACGGAACACAACAGAATGACTGGCTTGCTTTAATGGAATTTGTTCAACGTTATAATGATGCAGGTAATCATGATTATTTTCCAGTTCATCAGTATTTTAAGAGCAGGAAAGCCTTACAAAAACTCGAGTTATTAGATGATACAGAGCTTACTCCTGCTGGCAAAGGATTGATTGCAGATTTCAATAAAATAGTTTGCCACGTGATGAACAAAAAGTAGACTTGTGATGGATAAATAATAGGCCATATTAAGTATGACTATGCACCCGAATAGAGTTGACCTGATCAATCGGGTACAAACTCACCAGGTGCAAATGGTTTCATATCAACGAATCAGCCTTTGCTTGCTAATCATTAGACGAGTAAGGGTCACAGGGGCACCCAAACTTTATCCCCATATAGTTGGTGAAATCTATTCAGTTTAAATGGCCTTAGATTCACAGGAAAAAACACTACCCTTTGATCGCTCGGAAACTGCTTCTACCAAAAAATTCTGGCATATGGGATCTGATGATAAATAACGTAACTGGAATTTAAATAATTAAAATATTCAACATATTTTGACAAATGAAGTATGAATAACTATAATCATTGAAAGAAAGAATATTGATCAAATAATTAAATTATTTGATCAATATTCTTTCTTGTAGGCTTATAGTTATTCATACTTCATATAAACACAAAACTAGGAGGACTGATTAAATGACAAGAGAAGTAGTATTGGTAGGAGCATGCAGAACCCCTGTTGGAACATTTGGTGGTACCCTTAAGGATACCAAGGTTGTGGACTTGGGAAGCGTTGCTATGAAGGAAACGCTGAGAAGATCTGGTGTAGATGCTGCACAGATTGATGAAGTTATTTTTGGCTGTGTAATTACTGCAGCGCAGGGTCAAAATGTAGCAAGACAATCCGCCATCAACGCAGGAATTCCCAAGGAGATTACTTCCTTTACAATTAATAAGGTGTGTGGTTCTGGTTTAAGGGCTGTTAGCCTTGCAGCACAGATTGTTAAAGCAGGGGATGCAGACATTATTCTGGCAGGTGGAATGGAAAACATGTCCGCAGCACCGTATGCAATTGAAAAAGCACGGTATGGATACCGCATGAATGATGGTAAACTTGTAGATACCATGATTAAGGATGGCCTATGGGAAGCATTTAATGATTATCATATGGGATTGACAGCAGAAAATATTAACGACCAATACGGAATTACCAGAGAAGAACAGGATGACTTTGGGTTCCGCAGTCAGCAATTAGCAGCTAAAGCGATAAAAAGCGGACGCTTCAAAGATGAAATAGTTCCTGTAGTGATCAAGACTCGTAAAGGGGAAACGGTATTCGATACAGATGAACATCCCCGTGAAACAACTCGTGAGAAAATGAGCAAATTAAGTCCTGCATTTAAAAAGGATGGTTCTGTAACAGCGGGTAATGCATCGGGAATCAATGATGGAGCTGGTGCGGTAATCGTTATGTCTAAAGAAAAGGCAGATGAATTAGGACTTAAACCGATGGCCAGAGTAATTAGTTATGCCTCTGGTGGAGTTGATCCTTCAGTGATGGGATTAGGTCCTATTCCGGCAACCAAAAAAGCGCTGAAGAAGGCTAATTTAACTGTTGATGATCTAGATTTAATTGAAGCCAATGAAGCATTTGCAGCACAATCTATTGCGGTTGCTCGTGATTGCGGCTGGGATAAGCAGATGGATAAAGTGAATGTTAATGGTGGTGCAATTGCACTGGGTCACCCGGTTGGCTGTTCAGGAATCAGAATATTGGTTACACTGCTGTATGAAATGGAAAAACGGGAATCTAAAAAAGGTCTTGCGACACTATGCATTGGTGGCGGAATGGGGACTGCAATGATTGTTGAACGGATGTAATTATTCCGGATAGATTTAAAAGGACTCCTGTACAGGAGTCCTTTTTTTTTCGATTAGGGATTAGCCACTTGGTCAGTTGATAAAAATTGCAAACATTAGGTAAAATAGGTTTGTTTCAGTAACCAGACATGATAAAATACTAGCATAACTTTTATGTGCGTGGGTTAATGGCTTTACTGAAAAGAGTGAACGGAAAATATCATTTATTGAAGGAGTGAGTACTGTGCCTATTGCTGTCTATCCAGGCAGTTTTGATCCGATTACCAACGGGCATATTGATATTCTGGAAAGAACGAGTATGATGTTTGACAAAATTATTGTAGCGGTTGTTCATAACGTTACCAAGGATGCTCTTTTCACATTGGAGGAACGGGTGGAACTGATAAAACAGAGCACCAAACACCTCGACAATATTGAAGTAGAGTGTTTCAGTGGTTTGTTGGCTGATTACCTTGAGCAAAGGAATGCCAGGATCATTATTAGAGGATTGCGGTCTATTACTGATTTTGAATATGAGTCACACATGTCTATGATGAACAAGCACCTCTTTCCTGATGTTGATACGATATTTGTTATGTCCGATAATCGGTATATACATGTAAGCTCAAGTGGCGTGAAAGAGGCTGCATTGCTGGGAGGAAATGTCGGAAGCATGGTTCCGACAGTAGTAGTAGAAGGTCTTAATAACAAAATTCAAGCCTATTTTAAAAACAAACAGAAGTAAAAAAGAAGCCGCATTTAGTTGCGGCTTCTTTCTCTATTAATTTAAAATTGTTACTTTTACGTTTTGCATTCCCCAATCAAGCGCCAGTTGATGGTTGGAAAAACAAAGATCAATGTGATTTCCTTTTATGGCTCCGCCCTGGTCGGCAGCGATACCTTCACCGTAGCCTTCTACGTAAAGTTTGGTACCCATTGGAATGACGTTTGGATCTACTGCGATAATTCCTTTGGCCAGAGGAAGGCCGATATAGGAGGGATAGCCATAATACGGATAATTGCACTTGTAACAGGAGCAATAAGCAGTAGCCAACATTGTTATTGTTCGACTGCCTCCTCTGGAAACCGTTGATGGAGAACTAGCTGTTACGCCTAGTGCTCTTTTTGTCTGGGGACCGATGATCCCGTCTACGGTCAATTTATGATCCTTTTGAAACCGAATGACTGCATTGTAGGTTTTGGGCCCAAAGATGCCATCTGCTGTTCCACACCAGTAGCCATCATTGTTTAGGGCTTTTTGAACCGTGACGACTTCTGTACCTCTAGATCCCTGTGATAAATTGCTGCTTGCGGCCGAGGCGGGCTCCACAGTTAGCATAACTGATCCTAGAATAAACAAGGAAACAAATAATACAGGGATAACCCATATCGTTTTTCGCATAAATTAGCTCCTTTCGCTATCGTTGAAAAATTAATTGCTCTACTCCTTCAAATGTGCATTAGTAAATGCAACGCACAATGACTAGTGTAGTTGAAACGACAAAAATCCTCAAATTGCTGTAGCTGTGTTTAGGCTGAATTGCTTGGGATAGCTTTAAAAGAACACGGGGCATTTGTCTTATTCACAGTGTTTAACCGACATGCACAACGATGGGATAAGCATCCAATGTAGCTATATATATACGCGCATATATGGGGAGAAGAGGGAGAGATATAATTAGCCCCCCATGGCCGTAGGACACAACCAACGATGAAAATAGGTGAGGCGCTAGGCATTGCCCTTACTCTTCACACCTGACCCCTTACACAAAAAGGTCCGCGCAAGTCCAATAAAGTCTGTGTTAATTCGCGTCTATTCAACCTATTTAAATTTATAAAATCCGTGATAATCCGTTAAATCCGTGTAATCCGTGTCTATTAAAAAAATCTGCGTAAATCATAAAAATCATAATGATCCCCCTATCGGGGACAATGATGTTCGCTATCGTTTACTATTTAGGTTGCTGCGTCTATTCAACATATCTATTTTCGTACTAACCCATTTCAACGTTCCAACTGTCCAACTAACCAACGTTCCAACTAATAATTCCGCTTATACTCAACCTATTTTCTAATTAACCAATGAATGTTTTTGAAAATATCGAATTTGTGGGTATAATTACTAATAAGAATATGGAAAGGAATAAGGATTTAATGCAAGAAGATCGTTTATTAAAAGTTGTAGATAAAGAAAAGCATATTCGAATATTTCTAGCTACGACCCAAAATCTTGTTGAGGAAGTAAGAACCAGACATAATACGTCGGCAACTGCTTCTGCTGCCCTGGGTCGGGTGCTTACTGCTGCACTTCTTATGGGATCAGACATGAAGGGAGAGAAAGACGCTTTAACCCTGCGTATAAACGGTAATGGTCTGGCTGGAACTATCCTTGCTACGGCAGATTCAAAAGGACATGTAAGAGGATTTATTTCAAATCCTTCTGCTGATTTACCCTCGAAATCTCCAGGTAAGCTTGCGGTCGGGGAGTTAGTTGGAAAAGACGGCAACCTTGAAGTGATAAAAGACCTGGGCTTAAAACAGCCATTCATTGGGACCGTAGCATTAGAAAATGGTGAGATTGCGGAAGATTTAACCCGATATTTCATGGATTCTGAACAGATTCCATCCCTTGTTTCGCTGGGTGTTCTGGTGGCCCCGGATCTCACTATTCAGGCTGCGGGAGGATTAATTGTTCAGGCTCTGCCTGGTGCTGATGATCATGTGCTTGAAATATTAGAAAACAATATATTTCAGATGGGATCCATAAGCAATATGATGGAGTCGGTGATTTGTCTGGAGGATGTTGTGAAGCGAATCATGGAGGGTTTAGATTATTCTATCATAGGTGAGGAAAACCTATCGTTTCAATGTATCTGTAGTCAGGAACGTTTGGGTGGTATTCTCGCAGGCCTTTCACAGGAGGAACTCGATGAAACGTATTCAGAACAAGATGAGATTGAAGTAACGTGTAACTTCTGCAACGAGGTGTACCATATTCACAGAGCGAATATTGAAGAAATAAGAAGGAAGAATACAATAAAGCCTTAGATTAAATCTAAGGCTCTATTCCAGGTATTATATAGCTCTTTGGACTTTTCCTGAACGCAAACAACGTGTACATACGTATATCTTTTTTGGTGTTCCGTCAACAACAACCTTAACACGTTGAACGTTGGGTTTCCATTGACGATTGGTTCTTATATGGGAATGGCTGTACTTCTTTCCGAATGTTACGCCTTTTCCGCAAATTTCACATTTAGCCACAATTTTGCCCCCTCTCTATAACAGTTGCACTAAATATTTTAACAAAACCAAGCAGAAAGGGCAAGAACAAGAAGAAGGAATCAACTGTTTTAATGTAGAATAATAAAAAAGTTAGTTAGGAGGGAAAAGCATGTATACAATTAAAAGTACTGAACTTGGTGAGATTAGCGTTGAAAAAGATGTTGTGGAAACGATTGCTGGCCTGGCAACAATGGAGTGTTATGGTCTGGTTGGGATGGTTGCACATAACATTCAAGCTGGCCTTAGCAACATCCTGGGTATTGATTCTATTCGCAAGGGAGTGGAAGTGAAAAAAACTGAGGATGGACTGATTGTGGATGTCCATGTTATAGTTGGCTATGGTATACCTATTGCAAAAGTGGCCTCCAATGTTATGCAAAAGGTTACACACGTATTGGAAAATAATGCAGCAATACCTGTTGCCGCAGTTAATGTAAATGTAAAAGGAGTAAAGGTATTGAAAGACCTATAATTAGGGAGGATTTTCAACTTGAGTTTGTTAAAGATAAGTGGATTTGATCTGGTACGTTCAGTAAAAGCGGGTTGTATACGATTGGAACACAATCGCGATCAGGTAGATATGCTGAATGTTTTTCCTGTACCAGATGGAGACACAGGCACAAATATGTATCTAACCCTGTTGTCTGCTGTGAAAGAAGGAGAAAAAAGCAGTCAGCAAAATATTGGAAAAGCAGCCAAAGCAATATCCATGGGTTCACTTATGGGAGCCAGGGGGAATTCTGGAGTTATTTTGTCACAAATATTACGTGGTGTGGCAAAAGTAATGGAAGGGAAAGAAGAAGCAAATGCCCAGGATATTGCACATGCGCTAAAAGCAGGTTCTGACACAGCATACAAGGCCGTAATGAAACCTGTGGAAGGAACGATACTGACGATTATTCGCGAAGTGTCCAGGGTTTGTGAGGAAGAAGCAAAGAAGGAAAATGATATCTTAGCAACCCTTCTTGCGGGTATTGAAGAAGGGCATAAAACATTGGCAAAAACCCCGTCAATGCTTCCTGTACTAAAAGAAGCCGGTGTGGTAGATGCTGGAGGACAGGGATTTTTGTATTTCCTTGAAGGTCTGGTTGATGGATTGGCCAGTGAAAAAGACATTGCACTCGATGTATACAGGGAAAAAATCAGTACCACTCGTAAAGAGGTGCTTAAAGAAGATATTCAGCTTGAATTTCAATACTGTACTGAGCTTTTAATTAAGGGTGAGAATCTTGAGCCTGAAGACATAAAAGACCATCTTCGTCCGCTGGGGGACTCGATGATGGTTGTAGGTGGGGATGAACTCGTAAAAGTACATATTCATTCCAATCATCCCGGAAAGGTACTGGAGACGGGTTTACAGTTTGGTCAACTCAGCGATATCAAGATCAATAATATGTTGGAAGAAGTACATGAACATCTGAACAATTGGGAAGAAGAAACAAGTGTTCAATATGACAAAAAACTTGGACTGGTTGCTGTTGGTGTTGGTGTTGGTCTCGTTGAAATTTTAAAAAGCCTTGGCGTGGATGAGATTGTTGAAGGTGGGCAAACAATGAATCCGAGCACCGAGGATTTACTGTTTGCATGCCAGAATGCGAATGCAGAGAAAGTAATTTTACTTCCCAATAATAGTAATATCATTATGGCCGCTGAACAGGTTAAAAATCTTTGTGAAAAAGAGGTTTGTGTTGTACCTACCAAATCGGTTATGCAGGCGATCAGCGCGTTGATTGCGTATCATCCAGAAGGTGCGATTTCAGAAGTGGCGCAGGCAATGACGGAAGAAATGCAAAATATTGTGTATGCAGAGGTTACGATGGCCGTTCGGGATTCAGATATGAACGGTCTGGATATAAAAGATGGAGATAATATTGGCATTCTTCAGGGGAATATAGAAGTTAAGGGCACAGATGTAGAAGAAGTTGTTATTTCTCTGCTTGAAAAGATGGTGGGTGAAGATTCTCAATTAATAACCCTGTTATATGGTGACAACGTAGATGAAGAGAATGCAATTAATTTGAGCGATAAATTGGAAGAAATTTATCCTGATTATGAGATTGAAGTTCATTCCGGTGGGCAGCCGCATTATAATTACTTTATTGCAGTAGAATAAGCTAAAACTGCTATATTAAGTCATGTTTGTTTTACAGAGTGTTAAAAAAAGCGGATCAGTAACCAGTTTATGATGGAAAAGTTGAACTGGGTGCGGGGGTATGCATAAGTACCCAGTGGGTGAAATATACTTGCGCCCAGTTTACGCATGGACAACATCAACTGCTTGTCGATTGGCTCCAGGGGGACCGGGCAAATTCACATCCATGTTCAGCAACCTCAACCGTGAGCGTAGCGAACATTAGTGGTACCCGAAGGGTGATGCCCTCTCGCGACGTCCATGTCGCTCGGCCCCTTCCGCCAATCGTCTTCACAGGATGTTGTTACCATG
Organism: Bacillota bacterium; assembly: GCA_034659475.1. Lineage (GTDB taxonomy): Bacteria > Bacillota > Syntrophomonadia > Syntrophomonadales > Syntrophomonadaceae > JAYEHK01. The sequence continues at coordinate 46,385 of JAYEHK010000082.1, forward strand.
CTCCGCTAACGGTCGCCAGTATATTTAAGCATACCCCAGAGTGAGTTTTTGCTCATTTACAGGGGGAACTAACTAGTTTTCACGTTATTTACGAAAACGGCTTGTCGGCTCATTTGGGAATCTCCCAAAAGGTCTACAGCCTTTTTTTGTAGATATTAAAAAAGCAAAGGTGTATTTAACTGGGAGGGGAACATGGAAGCGTTATTTCAGAAGGTGCAGTTTTTAAAAGGTGTGGGACCTCGGAGAAGTGAAATGCTGGGCAAATTAGGAATTGATACAGTCTTTGATCTGATATGGTATATACCCCGGGCCTATTTTAATCGAAATAAGATTGATAGCATTGCTTCCCTGCAGGAAAACCAGTTATCTAATATTCGGGGAAAGGTGATGGCTGTCAATGCCAGTCGGACGCCACGTGGAATGCGTTTGTTTAAGGTGCTTATCCAGGATGATTCCGCGAGTATTGCTGCCGTTTGGTTTAACCAGGCCTTTCTATCCCGAGTGATAAAGGTGGGGGTTGAGCTTTTTTTAAGTGGCAAAATAAAATCCTCCTATGGTTCGGTTGAATTTCATGTATCCGAGTATGAAATAATAGATAACAGTGAAACAGAGCAAAAGGTTATGCCCATCTATGCACTTACAGAGGGGCTGAATCAAAAGGCCGTGCGTAATCTCATGTCATCTGTGCTGCAGGAGTACCTTTGCGATTATCCTGATATTTTTTCAGAGGATTTTCTTCAGAAGTTAGGTCTATGCCCTATTCAGTTTGCATTTCTTAATATTCATTTTCCTGCGGATGGAGAGGCCTATTTGCAAGCTAGAAAGCGATTGGCTTTTGAAGAATTGTTGCTATTTCGTTTGAGTATCATTTTTGATCATCAAGAGGCAAGTTGTTTAGATGGGAATATTATTCACCGAGAAAAAACAGGTCTTTTTCAAAAGATGAAGACTGCTTTACCTTTTCAGCTCACCTCTGCGCAGGAAAAAGCACTGGAAGATATTGTTGCAAATATGAAGGCGCCGTTGCAAATGAATCGCTTACTTCAGGGTGATGTTGGGTCAGGAAAAACTGTTGTTGCAGCTCTGGCGATGGCCCTGGCGGTTGATGGGGGACATCAGGCCGCCATTATGGCGCCAACCGAGATACTGGCTGCCCAGCATTATGCTTCCATTGGACAGATGTTTGAAAATACGCCTGTGAGAATTGCTTGTCTTACAGGGGGAAGCCCAGTGGCGGAACGGAGAGTTATTCTGGAAGCATCTGCGTTGGGAGAGATAGATATACTGATTGGCACACATGCCCTCATTCAAAATGATGTTGCATTCCACGATCTGGGGATGATTGTTATTGATGAACAGCATCGTTTTGGGGTCAAACAGCGAGCCTTGTTAAGCGGAAAAGGAGAAAGACCAGACATCATGGTAATGACAGCAACGCCTATACCGAGGTCACTGGCATTAACGCTATACGGCGATCTGGACCTGACGGTTATTGATGAACTTCCGCCGGGGCGTAAATCCATAAAAACGGTTTTCATTAAACAAAACGCACGTGATAAAGTGTTTTCATTTATTCGCCAGGAGATTGAAAAAGGGCGGCAGGCTTATGTGGTTTGTCCCCTGGTTGAAGAATCTGAACATCAGGATTTTCAGGACGCTGTGAGTCTGCATGAAGAATTACGACATAGCGTCTTCCAAGATTATGAAGTGGGCTTGCTTCATGGACGGATGAATGCCAGGGAAAAAGATGCTGTTATGCAAAGGTTCAAACAAAATCAGGATCAGGTTCTTGTCTCCACGACGGTAATAGAGGTAGGGGTTGATGTCCCTAATGCCAGTACAATGGTCATTGTTCATGCCGAGCGATTTGGGCTGGCACAACTACATCAGCTCAGGGGAAGGGTAGGCAGAGGTGAGGCACAATCCTACTGTATTTTATTGGGTCAACCATGCACACCAGAGTCCGTACAAAGGTTACGCGCGATGGAAAAATCGAACGATGGCTTTGTATTAGCCAATGAGGATCTAAAAATCAGGGGGGCAGGGGATTTCTGGGGGGTTAAGCAGCATGGCTTAAACGAATTAAGAGTTGCTGATCTCCTGCGAGATAAACGCCTGATTGAAATGATTTCAAATCTAAGTAAGGAAGAGCAGCTGCAATTCCTTGAGGACAAGACCGTTTTAAAATATGTAAATAAAAAATTCAAAAAATCAACGGATATTGCCAGAAACTAATCTATTTACATTGATAAAAAGCATAAAACAAGATCAAGCTAATACCGGAACAAAAACCGGTATTTTTTTATGGTTCAAACTTCGCAGTAGACAGATTATGCGTCATAAAGTTGGTTAGTTGGTTAGTTGGTTAGTTGGTCAGTTGGTTAGTTGGTTAGTTGGTTAGTTGGTCAGTTGGTTAGTTGGTTAGTTGGTTAGTTGGTTAGTTGGTCAGTTGGTTAGTTGGTTAGTTGGTTAGTTGGTCAGTTGGTTAGTTGGACAGTTGGACAGTTGGACAGTTGGTTAGTTGGAACGGTTCAGAAGGGATGTCAATATAATTTCCTCCTCTTACACGGCAGACTATTTCAATAAGGAGTAAGGAG
>JAYEHK010000083.1:0-48925 GCA_034659475.1 Bacillota bacterium
TTTCAACCATCTGATAGCGGTGCTTACTATCGAGCACCTGATTCAGGTCTTTGTGAGGGGGTCTGGCAGATGGCATGAAGATGACTTTATCAAGCAAAAAGGCCTCACGTGCACATTCGGCAGCAACCAGATGTCCATAATGAATTGGATTAAATGTTCCTCCTATAATCCCCATGCGCGAGGGTTTTATCGTCATTTAACTTAACACTCCTTTGTTACAAAAACCTCAACCTAATGATAATCATTACCCTTCTGTTTTGCAAATAAGCCTTACCCATTGAATCAATGCAGAAAATGCATTACTCTTAATTAGAAAATAGGTTGAGTATAAGCGGAATTATTAGTTGGACAGTTGGAACGTTGAAGTGGGTTAGGCGTTAGGATTCAGGCGTCAGGCATTGCCCTTACTCCTCACCCCTGACCCCTTACAAAAAAGTCCGCATCCTTAATTACGACCGAAGGGAGTATCAGTTGTACCCGTAGGGTGCGTAAGTTCAGAAAGTCTGCGTCGTCCGCGTCTATTAAAAGTCAATTTTCTTACTAACCCACTTCAACGTTCCAACTGTCCAACTAACCAACTGTCCAACTAATAATTCCGTGTTATCCGTGTCTATTTTCGTACTAATCAAAGTTAAATAAAGATTGTTCAGCAAGGAGATTACACTATGACCCATGAATTAATTACCCTGATTTTTCACAATGAGGGTTTGAGAAGCTATATTGAAGTTGATCTTTGTGCACGTTGTCCCAGACAGGACGAGAAAGGATGTTGTGCACTTTATTCTCCCGTTTTTTATCCAACGGATTTAGCGTTTTTGCTTCTTCAAAAACCTGAAATGGTTGATTATATTTTTCAGCTTAATCATCTGACCATTCTGGATACGTCGGTGACCGCTAATCATTCTATTGATGGGAACAGTTTTCTGTGCGCTTTTCATACCAGGGAAACAGGGTGTGTACTTCCCCAAGAGCTTCGTGAATCCATCTGCAGACATTTTGTCTGTTCAGGTATTAGCTGGTGGGAAGAAGAGTCCCTCAAACCATGGAAAGACTTCTTTGATCAGCTGGCAGATTACGAGATTGAACTCAACGATCGCATCGGAGAAAAATTGCTGGAAAAGGGGTTAAACCTAAGACAAAAAGAACTCCGTCCTGCCTTTTTTGAGGCTCTGGTCCCTCTCTATCAGGAAGAAATCGCCACCCCTCCTTCCTTTTTCAACAGCGTCCCACCTATAGAACGCATTCAACTAGTCAGACCGCTAAAATACGGACTGGAATGGGAACTGTAATCTTGTAGTCAACTTTGGGGACGGTTCTTAAAGTTGACTACGCATCATCTGTCTACTGTTCAAATTTGATTTCCATATTTATGGTTATTTATGGTATGATGAATTGTAATTTGAAAATTTAAACTTTTTTTGATTTTTCAGGAGGTTTTTTTGATGGACTGGAGTGTTAAGAACAGAATTTTGGACAATGTTCTTGAATCAATTGGCTATACCCCTTTGGTTCGTATTAACAAGCTCGCCCCGGACATTAGCACTGAAATCTGCGTAAAGCTTGAGTTTACCAATCCCAGTGGCAGTTTGAAGGATCGTGTCGTCTATCAGATCGTTACTGAAGCGGAAAAACGTGGTGAGCTGAAACAGGGTATGATACTCCTTGAGGGGACGACAGGGAATACCGGTATCTCAACCGCTATGGTAGGTGCGGCACTGGGTTACCGGGTAATGATCGTGATGCCGGAAGGAATGAGTGAAGAACGAAAAAAAACGATTCGTGCCTATGGCGCTGAACTGATATTGACCCCGGGCGCTGAAACGGATGTGGATCTGGTACTGGAGGAAGTTGAGAAAATTAAAGCTGAATATGGCAAGCAAATTTTTGAAATCGGTCAATTTTATCGAAACGATAATCTGATGGCTCATATCGATAACACCGCCCCAGAAATCTGGGAGCAATGTCAGGGCCAAATTGACGCCTTTGTCATGTGTCAGGGAACAGGCGGAACGGTTTCGGGTACAGCACTGTACCTGAAGGAGAAGAATCCAAACCTAAAAATCTATATCTCTGAACCAGCTGAATCACCAATGCTCGCTTACGGAAAAATCGGTCAACATATGGTACAGGGAATTGCGGATGGATTAATACCGAAAATTCTTGATCTGAATGTTGTCGATGGTATTGTCCTCATTCCTTCGGATGAATGTATAAACACCGCCCAGAAGATGGCTGGAACTGAAGGAATTTTTTGCGGGATTTCCTCCGGTTGCAATGTTGCCGCTGCCATCAAAGTAGCCAAAGCGCATCCCGAATTAAAAAGAATTGTAACCATGGTCAATGACAATGGCTTGCGTTATCTTTCCACCCCGCTGTGCGGAACGGAAGATCAGCGCCAAAAACTAGATCGGAATTATGCCTTAAGTCAGAAGGATATAGAAAAACTACAGCAATATCAGTTTGAAATAATTAAATAGGCGGGCCATGCAACAAACTTTTATGCTTAATTGTGAAATTTGTTGTTAAGAGCCACCTCATAACCTCGGATACTAGCAAAAAGGAGTCAGGTATTTCATCTGGCTCCCTTTTGTTTTATGCTCGTATAGAGTGTTATTCCCATGCTCCGCCAACGCTTCCAGAATATTTCACCCAATGAGGACTTATACATTCAAACAAAAGTATTGGGAGTTTTTGCAGTGGAACCCACCATGGGCGAACGGCACAACCACCAATGAAAATAGGTTAGGGGTTAGGGGTTAGGGGTTAGGGGTTAGGGGTTAGGGGTTAGGGGTTACCCTAACCCCTAACTAAAAAGTCCGCGTAAGTCCAATAGGTCTGCGTAGTCTGCGTCTATTAAAACCTATTTTTTTACTAACCCTCCATGTCCGCACGGCACAACCACCAATGAAAATAAGCTGTGTGAGTAATAATGTTACATTTTGGGGTCAGACCCCATTTGTTACATTTGTTACATTAAAAAAATCCGCGACCTATTGAAACGTGACCGAAGGGAACATCAGTTGTACCCAAAGGGTGTGTGAATCCGTGCCCGGAGGGTCTGTGTAATCCGTGTCTATTAAACCTATTTTCTAATTAATCACTTGTTAACTTAGAAAAATTTTAAGAATTTTGCAGGGTTTTATCTGTTTCGTTCGTTTTATTAGGTGAGAGGGAGAGGAGGGGGTTACGGTTAGTCACGACGAGCAACTGATTCAGCAGATTCACAACGGTACCGAAAGCGCCTTTGAACAGCTCGTAGATACCTACAAAGCGTATGTCTGTGCCATCATCCTTTCCATCGCCGGCGAAACGGAGGATGTACAGGACATTGCGCAGGAGGTTTTTCTACAGGTTTACCGTTCCCTTCCCGGTTTTAAAACCGGAAACTTAAAATCCTGGATCAGCCGCATTGCGGTTAACAAAACTATTGATTGGAAGCGTTCACAGGTTAAAAAAAACACACTCCTAAACACCAACGAAGATGTGGAATCTGTATGGATCTTGCCTGGACAGGACGCTCCTGACAAGGTAATTATCCGTCAGGAGGACCGAGAGCGACTGGAGAAAATCTGTACCATGTTACCCGATCGGTATGCGGATGTGATCCAAAAGTTTTATTTCCAGGACAAAGGATACAATGATATTGCAGTAGAAGAAGGCATTAGCACGAAAACCGTTGAGTCCCGACTGTATCGAGCCAGGATAGTGTTACGACAAAAATGGGAGGAAGTGGACTGATGAAACAACATTATTCTCCTGAACAGTGGCAAACGTATAGAAATGGTGATCTGGACCATCAGACCTCTCTTGAAATGGAAGACCATTTGCTGATATGTCCTGTCTGTCTGGATCATTTCCTGAACACGATCAGCCAGGAAGATGTACTGCGAGCCGAGCAAGTACTCCCCGCTGACTTTACCCAAACAACTGTGGCTCTGGTTAGCAAAACCAGAATACAGATCAGCAAACCAGCGCGGCAAAACGCTATCCCCAAGAGGCTCCGCAGGAGGCTGTTTGGATATTATGTGGCAGCAGCCGTAATAACGTTAGCCCTGATGGGAGGAGGCGTATTTGAATCGATGGTAGACCGATACCCACAGGCAATATCTATGTGTACGATGAATGATTATCGAGATAAACCAAACATTCATTTAAAAAACTTGGATAAGGTACAACCACAGGAATGGTTTAGAACTCTCACAAACAAAAACAGAGGAGGGATTGATTTTGAACTCAAAAAGTAAGGCCATTACGATTCTATTTTCATTGATTCCCGGCGCAGGACATATGTATCTGGGTTACTTAAAAAAAGGAACCGAATTGATGACAGTTTTTTTCTTATCAACATTTTTTATTGGCTGGCTGGGTCTTAACGTGCTGGGCTTTATCCTACCGGTCATATGGTTTTACAGCTTTTTTGATGCCTTCCATTGCTTAGAAGGCTCAAGCGCACCCGACAACCTTTCGTTTAATGGACTGGATTGGATCGGGGACCATCCCCAATGGATCGGTTGGGCGCTTATCATTCTCGGAGTGTTGGTCGCCTTTGAAGAAGGCTTTGCTTCGTTTATCCCCTGGGAGTGGCGCCACTATATCCAAATCGGTCTGGTGTCCGTAATCCTTATTGCAGGTGGAATTAAATTGATTGTGGGAACAAAGACGGTTGAAGTGAAGGAGGAATCGGAATGCGGCAATGGCGAGTAGGCACACTTACCATGGGACTGCTCCTGGTTTTTCTGGGAGGTGCCCTGTTGTTTGCCCAATTTAACAGCGTACCGGTCGTTGATTTCTTTATCCGCTGGTGGCCCCTCCTGTTTATTTTACTGGGCATTGAAGTGCTTCTTTATAGTTTCATGCAGAAGCGAGAAGAATCCAGAATCCGATACGATATCTTCAGTATCTTTATAATTCTTCTAATCGTCATCAGCGGACTCGGTATTCAATCATTAAATGAACTGGACCTAACGACTCGTTTTCGTGAAATGGTTGGATCACAGAACTTTACTATCCAGACGGATGAGGCATCATTCTCTGTGGCACCTGATGTCAAACAAATTATCGTTCTCGCACCACCCTGTGACCTGACCGTTAAAACCGCCATGAGTAATAAAATTGTGGCTCAAGGAACAGCACACATGGCAGCCGATACGATGTCCACCGCCAAGGAACTCCTGAAAAACAACCAGGAGATCCTTTGCAGGCAAACAGACGATACCCTGTTTGTTTCGTTTAACACATGCAGCAAAAAAAATGACCTGGGATACCATTGGAATCTAACCTCCTATGCACTCACTCTGCCGAAATTCATTCTCGTTAAAATCCAGAATGATAACTATTTTACGATTAGTGTAGATGCGGATCTGAGTAGCGATTGGCAGATTGATAGTGAAGGCAGAATTGACGTTAACCTCCCCATCAACAACACCCTCGCAGTAAACGCCATTGTGAATGACCGTTCCCAGCTTGAAGGAACAGTAAATTGGGAGATTCTCGGCCCCGCAAACCCTCATGCAAATGATGAGGAAGAATTAAAACCGATTCAGGCACGGGTTGCATCTGAAGAACCTTTGAATAACTTGAATATTATTACCCAGCAATCAATAAGTGTAAATCAACTCCAGTAACAGATAGGATGGGTTTATACTTGCCCTAAGTCAAGTGGACACATTGAGTTATTGATTATATCCGGCGTTCATTGACGAATATTTTCCAGCATGTTATCATATAACTAATATAAGGAGTTGCCGCTTTTTGTACGGCGGTTAGTCCTAAATGGTTCTAGACCGCCTTACTAAAAGGCGGTCTTTCTATTTCCTGCGTTTAATACACAAAGAAATAACCCCTACAATCACTAGGCAAAAGCTAAAAAGCTCTGTCCATGTAACCATAGGCATCACCTCCCCTCATGGGAAAGTGACCAACCGCCAAACGGCAACTCCATTTCTATTTTAACATAATTTCCCTTATTTTTTTATGTGTCTTGCTGCAAAATGGCTCGACAGGGTGCCGCTTCTCCCCCGTCTATTTTGAGTGGAAGGCACATGAGTGTATACGTACCTGGTTCTACCCGATCAAGCGTAATTCCCTCCAGAATAAGAATCCCCTGACCAAGCAGGATACGATGGGCAGGAAAATCGGTTCCTTTTTGGTAGGAATCCACCGATATGGCATCAATGCCTACCAGAGCTAACTGTTTGTCAGCACATAATTGCGCTGCCCCTTCCGAAATATAAATATAGTCTTCATCAAACTGTCCACTTCGAGTCCCACCATTTTTACTGTTTAACGTTTTCAACAACACGGCTTCATCCGGTTGCAGATTCAGCGCCTGCAAATCCTTTTCCTGTACGCTGTCCCCTGCCTCGATTTCAACCACCTTCGCGGTAAAAATCAGCTCCTCCGGCTGATATCGGTCAATGCTTTTTCCCTCCAGGAACATATGCCGCGGTGCATCCAGATGGGTTCCGCAGTGTGCGCTCATGGCAAGCAACGACACAGCAAACCTGTCTCCTTCCTCCAAAGCCCCCAGTTCATTCCGCATAAATGACGGGTCACCCGGATAAGTAATCGCTTCCTTCCCCAGCGAAACGGAAATATCATAATATCTTTTATCCATTGTAAAATCTCCTATATTCTTAGTCAATTCAGTGAAAAAACTTCGGGAATATGTTTTAGAGCGAGTATGATTACCATTACCAGAAGCCATGTATTGACGCTCGATGCCAGACCATACAGCAGAATCACCAAGCTTCCTGCCAGATTCGCCTGATCAACCTGTTTGAAGAATGGAAAGACCAGCAGCCATCCTATGATAAATGCTAGGATAATCCCCCATCCACCTGCTGCCAGCATTGCCCCGAATGCTGTTGCCAGGCCTTTGCCGCCACGGAAACCAAGCCATAGAGGAAAGATATGTCCCACAACGGCCATACAGGCTGCAGTCATTGCCGCCATGCTCAGAAGCGTACCCAGGTAAACCGCCAGCACACCTTTGGCAACATCCATAATAAAAACCAGGATGGCACAGGGCCACCCCAGTACAGCTCTGGTATTCATTGTACCTACGTTCCCGCTTCCATGAGAGCGGATGTCAATCCCTCTAGCCTGCTTACCAACCAAATAAGCACTCGGGATGCTTCCCAACAGGTAGGTTAGCATAAATGCACAAATCTTCATACCAATCTCCATGTAACGCTCCCCCTGTTACTCTCCTCCATTGTTTATCGAATATGTCCATCTCCATAGATCACGAATTTGCTGGTAGTCAGCTCTTTCAGGCCCATCGGACCTCTGGCGTGCAGTTTTTGTGTACTGATTCCCATCTCGGCCCCAAAACCGAACACCCCTCCATCCGTAAATCGGGTTGATGCATTCGCATATACCGCAGCGGCGTCAACACGAGCCAAAAATTGTCTGACTGATGAATAGTTCTCACTGACAATGGCTTCACTGTGGCCGGTGCCAAACTGGTTGATATGATCAATCGCTTCGTCCATGCTCTTAACGACCCGCACAGCGATGATCAGATCGAGGTATTCGGTATCCCAATCTTCGGGCGTGGCTTCTTTAATATTGGAAACGATCCCGTGTGTCCGTTCACATCCTCGAATCTCTACACCAGCATTCTGCAATTGCAGAATCATATCCGGTAAAAAAGCCTCTGCCACCTGTTCATGCACCAGCAGGGTCTCTGCTGCATTACAAACAGATGGGCGCTGAACCTTGGCATTCAATACAATCGGCCCTGCCTTTTCAAGATCGGCAAATTCGTCTACATAAATGTGACAATTCCCCATCCCCGTCATGATAACAGGAACACTGGCATTCTCCTGCACCGCCTTTTTGAGTCCCTTGCCTCCCCGCGGAATCAACACATCCAGATAATCATGCATCTTCATCATTAACGTGGCAGCAGCACGATCTTCACTGTCTACGAGCTGGATCGCTCCGTCTGGAATCCCTGCCTCAACAGCTACTTCCGATATAATCCTAGCAATCACCCGGTTAGAGTGAATGGCCTCTCGTCCGCCCCGCAGCAAAACTGCATTGCCGGCTTTTAAACATAAGGCCGCCGCATCAGCAGTCACATTTGGTCTCGATTCGTAGATTATACCAATCACTCCGATAGGCGTACGTATTCTACTTACATCCAATCCGTTGGGACGTTTCGATGCATCAATTAATTCACCCACTGGATCTGGCAGGGCCACGATTTCACGAATCCCCTGGGCAATCCCTCTAATCCGTTCCTCATTTAATGCCAGCCTATCCAGAAGGGCAGTTGTTAGCCCCTGCTCCTTACCCTGTTGCAGATCAATTTCATTGGCGGCTATGATTTCGCTGGCTCTGGTTTCCAATTGATCAGCCATGAATAGCAGGGCTTCATTCTTCAAATGCGTTGATGCAGTTGCGAGAAAACGCGCTGCCTTTTTCGCTTGAATGCCCTGTGCAACCAGCATTTCTTGCAGTCCGTTGTTCATCTAATCCCCTCCTTTATGTGGTTGGAGTAATAATAGTGGGTGACAAGGGGACGGTTCTTTTGCCTTTTTTGCAAAAGATCTATATCTCTTATCCTTGGTTAGATTTTAAGAAAGGCAAAAGAACCGTCCCCTTGCCTGTTGTCAACAACCCCGTCCCCTTGTCACCGCCTTATTAACTGTACTCGTATTTCACCCAGAGATTGTTTCGATGAATAACTTCATCGTAGTCTTTGGCACCCAGAATCGTTTCAATCTCCGAGCTTTTCCTGCCGGCAATCTGCCGGGTTTCCTCTGCATTATAGTTAGCCATTCCCCGTGCAAATTCATTTCCATCACCATCGAGAATGGCTACAACCTCACCTCGTTCAAAGTTTCCATTCACCCGTTTAATGCCTGACGGAAGCAAGCTTTTGCCGTTTTTAACAAGGGCTGTTCTGGCCCCGTTGTCAACAGTTATACTTCCGTGTAAAACTGTACCAAAGGCAATCCATTTCTCTCTGGCATGCATCTTCTCCTGCCGTGGAACAAAAATCGTCCCCAGTTGTTCTCCTGCTACAATACGGCTGATGGCGTTTTCTTCCTGGCTGTTTGCAATCACCATCGGAATACCAGCCGACATGCAGATCTTTGCCGCTTTTAATTTGGTAAGCATTCCACCAGTAGAAAAACTAATGCCTTTACTAGCAGAATGCTCCTCCATAGCCTCGGTGATTTCATACACTTCGCTCTGCAAACAGGCTTCTGCATGAATGCGGGGATCACAATCATATAATCCATTTACATCCGACAATAGGATAAGTAAATCCGCATCCACAATGCTTGCTACCACGCAGGAAAGGGTATCATTATCGCCAAAGCGAATCTCCTCAACCACAACGGTATCATTCTCATTAATAATGGGAATAACACCGTAATTCAGTATAGCCAAGAGCGTGTTCGTTGCATTCAGATAGCGAACTCTTTCGTCGAGATCTTCCCTGGTTAAGAGAACCTGGGCAACGGTTTTACTATATTCGGCAAAAAACTTTTCATACATATGTAAAAGGGCACCCTGACCAATCGCAGCCAGGGCCTGTTTTTCCGGTAATGTGCGAGGAACCGCCTTTAATCCCATGCGGTTTGCACCCGTCCCAATCGCCCCAGAACTCACCAGCAAGACTTCGATATCCTGATTGTGCAGATCGGCCAATTCTCGCACCAGCCGATCAATACGGCGCAGATTCAGTTTACCATTTGGATGGGTCAACGTACTGGTTCCCACCTTGACCACTATTCGTTTGCATTTATTCAATTCACTGCGTATACTCATGATCTATCTCCGTAGCTTACCTAATCACTATATTCAAATTCCAGCTCCAAAATGCGAACCGTCGCACCTGCCTTGATTCCTTTTTCCCGCAGGGCCTTATCCAGTCCCATTTTGTCTGTGGTCCGCTGGAAACGCTGCAGGGATTCTTCCTGATCAAAGTTTGTCATATTAACGAGGTTTTCAATTCGCTTACCGGTGACCTCATAAACCCCATCAACCACATTAATTTCAAACGGGATCTCCTCCTGATAACGCGTCACCAGCCGCGCTTCTCCAACATGTTCTTGTTCGGGCGGAACGGCCTGCAGGGTTTCATAAACGGTTTGGATGAGCTCTGGCAATCCTTCACCACTTACAGCAGATATGCCATATACCTTATCTCCATGCTGGGCCCGCAGCGCCTCATAGCGTTCTCTGGCTTCAGAAACATCCAATTTATTCGCTGCAATCAGATAGGGGCGATCCTTTAATCCAGGATTATAGAGTTCCAGTTCCTGACGCAGCACCAGAAAATCTTCCATTACATCTCTGCCGTCAACCTGGGCACAGTCCAGAATAAATAACAGGACCTTGGTTCTTTCGACGTGCCTTAAGAAGTCATGTCCCAGTCCGGTTCCTTCATGCGCTCCCTCAATCAAACCCGGGATATCCGCAACAACAAATGATTCTTTATTCCGGGTTAACACAACCCCTAGATTGGGAACCAGCGTGGTAAACGGGTAATCCGCTATTTTGGGTTTAGCCGCCGATACTCGGGAAATAAACGTTGATTTTCCTGCATTCGGGAAACCAACCAATCCCACATCAGCCAACAGCTTAAGCTCAAGGCGTATCCATTTTACTTCTCCGGTTTCACCGTTCTCAGCCATCGATGGTGCCTTGTGGATCGCTGTCGAAAAATGGCTGTTACCTTTGCCTCCACGCCCCCCTTTGGCAATGACCACTTCCTGCCCAGGAACCGTAAAATCTGCCATCACTTCGTTGGTATCATCATCAATCACCACCGTACCGATGGGTACTTTCACATACAGATTATCGCCCCAGGCACCATGCTGATTTTTTCCCATTCCATGAACACCACGACTGGCTTTAAAATGCTTTTTGTACTTAAAGTCCATCAGGGTACTCAATCCCTCATTTGCAACAAAGATAACACTGCCGCCCCGGCCTCCATCACCACCATAAGGTCCACCCATAGGCACATACTTCTCTCGGCGAAAGGCCACACAACCGTTGCCGCCGTCGCCGCCTTTTACATTAATTTTTGCATGATCAATAAACATTTATATGTTATTCACTCCCTGTTAACCCTGACGGTTCTGGTTTCCTGAGGCAATGAATCACAGGAAATCAGCAAATCGATGCCACCACTGTCCTCATAAATGGACACATATACAATGGTCTCATCATCCGTTGACGTCTGCACTTCCGTCTGAAGCACAGCCATACTTGCCATGGGCTCATTTTTATTTTTCATTATCTCCAGTGAACTAAACTCCAGATCTTCATACCTCATTATAATCCCCAAATCGCGTATCTTTAATAACTGTGCATACAGATAGAGAGCACTCTCTGACTCCAGCGATGCAAACAAAACACGTTCGTGGACCATTTCTTCCACTACACCAGCCAGATACGTTTGCACGCGTTCATGCATCCCCATCTGTTCTAATCCACTGATTACCTGAATATGATTGGCAAAGTCATGCCTGACCCGCCGTAAGATCTCAATCATTTTTTCAGTTTCCATTGGTCATCTCCTCCATGTTATTCCTAATCATAGCAAAAACCCCTGAAATACTCCAGGGGTTTACTATTCTATATGTTTGTTTTTAGGTCTTACATGTTGGCTTCTACGCTTCTACAGGATATACACTAACCTGTTTTTTGTCTCGGCCTTTTCTTTCAAACTTAACTTTTCCATCGATAACGCAAAACAGCGTATCATCTCCACCAATCATAACATTGTTCCCAGGATGAATCTTCGTTCCTCTCTGGCGGACAATGATGGTTCCGGAAGTTACGACCTGACCATCGTATCTCTTGATACCCAGGCGCTTGGATTCACTGTCTCTTCCGTTCTTGGTGGAACCCATTCCCTTTTTATGCGCAAATAATTGCAGATCCATCTTAAACATATTTAACACCTCCCAGTTTGGACTTTAATATATCGAGGATACACTTCCTGTAAAGATTTCAGGCCCATTTCCATGGTAGAAAGAATAATTCGAGCTTTTTCCCAATCATCTTGAGAAAGTGTTTCACCAAGCCTACAATCAATCCAACCCTTTTCCATCTTGTACTCAGGTTCCTGATCAAGATGATTCAAAAGACCCAGCAATGCTGTTTGCGTAATGGCAGAAACACCGGCACAACAAATATCCTCTCCTTCCGGAGCAAACCCGGAGTGCCCATCAGCCTTAAAACCTTTTATTCTTTCTTTGTCATAGAACAGGGTAATTTCAACCATTAGGCCTCAATCTTTTCTACCTTCAGCTTGGTATATGCTTGACGGTGACCTTGCTTTCTACGGTAGTTCTTTCTTTTCTTATACTTGAACACGGTAATCTTTTTGCCTCTGCCCTGTTCAATCACTTCAACGGTAATTTTGGCGCCTTCTACAATAGGACTTCCCACTTTGACTCCGTCTTCATCCTTTACCATTAAAACCTGATCCAGGGTTAGCTTATCACCTGCCACCGCATCTAGTTTCTCTACGTTCAGGATGTCACCAACAGCAACTTTGTACTGTTTTCCACCTGTTTGTACGATTGCGTACACAATAACACCTCCACATTTCTTAGACTCGCCGGAGCACAGGGTAGGCGAAGCCATTTGAAAACCCTGTCCGAGCGGTTGCAAAAACGTGCAACCCAAATAGCAGATTATCATATATAGATTTACAAGTCAAGCGTGAGACAGGGGGGCGTTTCGTTTTGTCTCACCCGCCAGTGAGACAAAACGAAACATCTCAATGGTCATTGATGTGAATATTATATTCATCCATTGCCAGTTTTGTATTAGGCACAAAGGAAAGGTTCTTACCGGTCCTCTTTTTTATGTATTCCAGGTTCTTTCCGTCCCTGGTTACGAGTTCCAAAAGCTCTGGATGAGCCTCACAGATAATGTCCTGACTTTCCAGGTACTCCATATTCGCAAGTTTACGTTTTATTTCGCACCCCAGCGCAAAATGATTCATCATCCGGCCCCTGCCATGACAGGCATGGCATTCATCTGTAAACACCTCTGAAATACCATAACGAGACTTTTTACGTGTCATTTCCATCAAGCCCAGACTTGTCATCCCCATCAATCGAGAATGAGCTTTATCTTTTTCCAGTTCCTGCCGAAAAATACTGATGACATTGTCCTCATTGTTTTTATCTTTCATGTCGATAAAATCAATCACAATAATCCCACCAATACTTCTCAATCTGAGTTGTCTGGGAATCTCTATCGCTGCCTCAATATTTATACGGTGCACGGTTTCTTCAAAATTGTCTTTTCCGGTAAATTTCCCACTGTTCACATCAATAACAGTCATCGCTTCTGTTTCATCAAAAATCAAATACCCGCCACTTTTTAACCAAACCTTACGGCGCAGTGCTTTGCGGATGTCTTTTTCAAGACCGTATTTTTCAAAAAGCTCCCCTTCTTCATATTGAACTTGAAAACAATAGGGCAGATTCTTTTTTTGCATAAAGTTATCAATCTTGGTTTTTAACTTCATGTTATTGATAACAACTTTTCCAATTGCACCATCCAGGTAATCCCGAAGCGCGCGTTCTATCACATCAATGTCTTCATAGATCAGGCTGGGTGCTTTACAATTTCCACAACGCTTTTTCACTTCGTCCCAAACACGAAGCAAACCATGCAGTTCAGAAAGAATTTCTTCATCTTCTGCTTCCAGACAGGCCGTACGGAAAATAATGCCTACCTCATCTGGTTTTACATCCTCAATTAAATTCCGCAGATAATTTCTTCTTTGATTGCCCACTATTTTTCGTGAAATAGATACATCTGTCTGAAAGGGCAACAATACCAGCAAATGCCCCGGGATCGTCAGGTCGCCGGTAACCCTTGCACCCTTTTCCGAAAATGCCTCTTTCTTTACCTGCACCATCATCTCCTGACCACTTTTTACAGCATCCCCGATATTCACACTCCGTTTTCCGCTCCGTCCAACAATATCGCCAACATACAGAAAAGCATTCTTGGATAAACCAATGTCAATAAACGCACAGGACAAACCTGGTAAAACATCCTTTACTTTTCCTTTAAAGATGTTGCCTACGCTTTCTTCCTGATCAGCCCAGAAGACTTCTACCAAGCGACCATCCTCAATGATGGCAACCCGTGACTCCCACGGATAGATTTCAGCAATAATATCTCTTTTCACTTAACTCACCTTCTCAAGCGGAGAATAAAATTTGTTATCTTTTTTGATATAATTGGTTTCGCGGTAAAAATCAAGGACCTCAGCGCGATCTATTCCAAACCGGTCCAATAATTCCAACAGTTCGTCAAAGCGTACATTCAACGGTTCGTTCACACTTACCAGCATAGTTATCTCCACCAGCGCATTCTCCTGCAACACCGTACGGATGGAAAAGATGCCGGGACGAACGTCCTTCACTTTATCCTTTTTCTTGCCTCTGCTCTGTACAGGCAGTTCACTGCTGCTCAGAATCTCTTTTACCTTATTTTCAACTGCGGGTAATGACTGATTAATTGCAAATGTATAAGCCGCTGCATTTACAGCCTTCATAAGCGACGGTGTTTGATCCATGATCTCCCGACATTCATCAACATGCATTCCTTCGGGAAGAACCTGGTTGATTCGAAGAACGAAATCCTCCACCGTCCCGGTTTCCAGTTCGAGGTCAAAAAACTCGCCTTTCCCCCATATTCCAACAGGCAGAACAGTTCCCATCGACAATTTTATATGGGGATTAAATCCCTCTGACAGCGCATAGGCAATGCCAGCTCTGCGCAGCGCACGTTCCATAACGTGCATCATATCAAAGTTGCCCAGAAACCGAAGGTCAGGTCCTACTGAATACCTGGCTCTGATTCGCATGCAAGACCCTCCTTTATGTCTAAATTAATATCCATATTTTTACATATTCCACATCCGAGACAGCCTTCCTGCCTGCAATCAGGAGTTAGTTCAGCTTTTTTTGCCCGCTCACTTTCAAGCTGCAGATACTCTTTGGTGACACCTGTATTGATAAAATCCCAGGGAAATAGTTCTTCATAATCTCGGCTGCGTACCGTATAAAAATCAGTATCAATCCCACATTCCGCAAAAGCCCTCATCCATTGATCAAACTTAAAGTACTCTGACCACCCATCGAATTTACATCCATACTGCCAGGCCTTGTAAATCACCTCTCCCAGACGGCGATCACCACGTGCGAGCACACCCTCAAGCATCGAGGTAGGGCTATCATGGAAACTCAGTTTTACATTTTTCATTTTACGTGCCATCATATGATGACGCTTTTCTTCGAGCTGCTCCCGACTGTCCTGTGGTTCCCATTGGAAAGGCGTGTGTGCCTTAGGCACAAAGCAGGCCAGACTCGCCCGTAGTTCAACAGGACGCCTGGAATACTTGTTACCGATCTGTTTGACTTTCCATAAGAGGTCTAATATCCCATCCAAATCCTCCAGGGTTTCGGTAGGCAAGCCAAACATAAAATAGAGTTTTACGGCCCGCCAGCCGGATTTAAACGCTGCTTCAACAGCATCATAGAGTTGCTCTTCCGTAATGTTTTTATTGATCACATCCCGCAACCTCTGTGTACCTGCCTCTGGTGCCAGTGTGAGCGTGGTTTTACGGACCTTTTGCACTTCATTGGCCAGATCAATTGAAAACGCATCCACACGCAAAGACGGTAGGGAAACCCCCACACCTTTTTCCCCGTAGCGACAAACCAGATCCTTGACCAGCCTGTCCACGCCTGAATAATCAAGGGTACTTAAAGAAGCCAGCGATATCTCATCATAGCCGGTATTCTTCAACTGCGCCCCGGCCTGTTTTTCCAATATGGCAATACTTCTCTCCCGAACCGGCCGATAGACAATCCCGGCATGGCAAAAACGACACCCTCGCTGGCACCCTCTCATAACCTCCAGAACAGCACGATCATGGACAATTTCCATGAACGGCAGTATCGGTTTATCCGGATAATAAGCCTCATCCAGGTCTTTTACCAGCCGTTTATTTACCGTCTCGGGAACGCCATTGATTTTAGGTTTCATACTTTTCAGTCTGCCATCTTCATGGTATTCACAATCATAAAGAGCAGGAACGTATACGCCTTCTATGCCTGCTAACTGTACCAGTCGCTCCATTCTGGCTTGTCCCTTACTGGCCTCCAGTAAATCCAGCACTTCAAGAAGGAGTTCTTCTCCATCCCCTATCATAAAGGCATCAAAAAAATCCGCAAAGGGTTCCGGATTAAATACAACCGGACCACCTGCGACCACAAACGGTTCGTTCTCCTGCCGGTCCTTTGCCAGCACAGAGATATCCCCCATATCAAGCATATTCAGCACATTCGTAATGCTCATTTCATACTGCATTGAACAGCCTACCACATCAAACTGATTGATTGGCGTAAAAGATTCCAGTGAATAAAGGGGGATATTTTCCTGGCGCAACAATTCCTCCATATCCGGCCACGGAGTAAAAGCCCTTTCCATTAAATGGCTGCTTTTTTCATTAACCAGTCCATATAAAATCTTGCCTCCAATATGGGACATCCCGATCTCATATACATCGGGAAAAGCAAAGACCATTTTGATACCTGACTCTGCCCAGTTTTTCTTTATCATGTTGACCTCGCCCCCGGCATAACGCGCAGGCTTGGCAACACGCGGCAAAATATCTTTAAACAAGCGATTTTTCATCCTGTTCCTCCATCTAAGATAATGATCCATGAATATATTATCATTAAAGCCTCTTCAAGTCCAAAATTAACAGTCTTTTAATGCAATCAACGGGCCTCTTTCGAAAAGTGCTTCAATAAGTTCTGCCTCTGTTCTCATCCCGATGATCTGATGTTGGTCGTCTACAATGACAACAATGGTGTAATAGGCAGGACGCGTTGCTTCTGCAATCTTTTTCACCAGGGTATCTTCTCTAGCTACAATCTGCCGGGACGACAGCATGCCTTTTTTGGCCAACTCATCTTTTTTATTTATAAGATAACGCATAAAGGCATAAGCCAAAAGTTTGGCTTCCCGGTGGGCTGCCCAGAAAAGCAGAACAGCCACAATCAAAATATTGTGACCGCTTTGTTCATAGTAAATCATATATCCAGCATATCCTGCAATGGCAACAGCAATTGCTTTCCCCATAGCAGCTGTTCTGGCAGTTGCTTTTTTATAGCCCATAATTTTGGATAATAGGGCACGAAGAATTCTTCCACCATCCAGCGGAAGCGCAGGAAGAAGATTGAAGACACCCAGCAAAAGGTTAATAGTGATAAAAAGCTGGGTTAATTCATTCATATAATTAGACTGATAATAAAAGAGGTAGAACATACCCGCAAGAACCAGGCTCATTACAGGTCCGGCAATAGCTACATAAATCTCGCGATCTGGATCAATACCAGTAAAATCTTCAACCTTAGCCTGCCCACCGAAAGGCAGCAACTCAATTTCACTGATTCTGAGTCCCAACCGCAGAGCAATAATCGCGTGTGCCAGTTCATGCAAAAGAACAGAAGAAAGAATCAACATGATCTCGGCAGCCAATCCGAGGTATATATACCCCAAACACAGGAGCAAAACGACAAAATGAATACGAATCCGTATCCCAGCTATTCGGGCGATGGTCATTAGTTGAAAATACTATGAGGGTCAACCGGTCCTTCACTGGTTCTCACTTCAAAATATAAACGTTCACCTGTTTTTCCGATCACTCTATTCAGATCCAGGGTTTCATCAGTTTCTATCAGAACCTCTTTCAGCCCTCCATAGACCGAGTAAAAATCATCGCTGTGTTTTACCGTCACCACGCCGTTGTTTTCATCTCGTTGTATTTCTATAACCTGTCCGGCTACAATTGGTTTAACCGGAGTGTTTTCACTCACTCGCAGAGACACCCCCGGGAAAAATTCCTGGGTATTATCCAATTTACTCCAATGCCATCCATAACTCTTCTCGATTTTTTCAAACTCACAGGGCTGATGTAACACATTAATACCTGTAACAGGCACAGGTTCTCTACTTCCCTCTTCCCCCGTCCATGGCAGATAGGAAAAAACAGTTTCTTTCAACTCGGAACTGTAATCCGTATCCATAATATTTTGCAGTACAGGAGTTACAATTCGTTTGCTGCAGTGATCAGATTGCATAATAACCCCCAGCACCGCCACCAGTACGATAACCATTAATATACGCATTTTAAAGCTGCCTAACATACATCCCACCTCAATTTTCCACCTATTCGAAAACATCCCGGCTGAATATCCATAGTATCTCAAATCAGTTTTCTACTAATATATAATGAGGTGGACAAATTTATGTCAGCTAGCTTAAAAAAGACATGGTTAATTAGAAAAATTATTTCACATCGTAGTCAACGTCGATGGTTCCTTTGTCTACCTGATTGACGATCCGATTGTAGATTCCCTGGGGGACGAAATATTTTGCATAACCTAACACGTTGTCGATGATTGTGAGCAGGTCTTCTGCTCCATCCCAGTGCTCATAAAGAATATCTTCATCCACACTATTTATAAATCGTTTTAATACCAGTACAACCATCAATAGATCATCTACCTGACCCACAAATGGAATAAAATCAGGGATCAGATCAATAGGCGTCAACACATATACTGCCGCCGCAGCCAGTATGGCTTTTTCCTTTGCCGGTACCCTTTTATCCTCCGCCAGGCGATATAACAGTTTTGCAAAATTTGGGATTAATGAAATTAGTTCCTTTAAATAGGCTTTGCCAATCGATTTTTCGTTCATGATACTCCTCCTTCTTCCAACTAAAACACTAGCTTCTTTCCTCTAATATTTACATTTAGAATCAATCCTACCCCCAGCATATTGGTCAGCATGGAGCTTCCACCATAGCTAAGAAACGGCAACGGAATGCCAGTTATCGGCATTAGGCCAATGGACATGCCAATATTTTCAAAAATATGGAACAACCACATAGCGGTTACCCCAATAACAAGCAACGTTCCATAGAAATCCTTGGCTTGACTGGCAATGACGATAGCACGGTTAAGCAGCACTCCATAAAGGACAAGCACTGCAGCAGCACCTAAAAACCCTAATTCTTCACCAATTACAGCATAAATGAAATCTGTATGGTGTTCGGGGAGAAAGTTCAACTGCACCTGGGTTCCGTTAAACAAACCTTCACCAGTAAGTCCGCCAGATCCAATCGCAATAAGTGATTGAATTGTATTCCAACCGGCTCCCCTTCCGCCCTGTCCATCATTATACGGATCAACAAAAATCGTTAGACGCCGAATTTGATAATCATCCAGCGGCAGCCATAGATCAAAACGGAAATGCAAAAACAGCGCCAGTGCAATGACCAGTCCGGCACTCAAAATCAACCAGAATAGGATTCGCGGATTAGCTCCAGCAACAAACATCATGCATATGGTCAACGCAATGTACACCAGGGCCGTCCCCAGATCCGGCTGCATCATGATGAGTAAAAAAGGAATCCCCATGTAAACAAAACACGGCAACATTTCGCCAAACGTTTGCAGGACGCCTTTTCTTCGGTTTAAAAATTCAGCAAAGGATATAATAAGCAATACCTTGGTGAACTCTGACGGTTGCAGCATTGGCAAAGGGCCAAATCCAATCCAACCAGTCGTCCCTCTTACCTCCTGTCCAAAAACCAGCACCACTACGAGGATTAAAACAGAAAACCCATACAGATAAGGCGTAAATTTTTCTACCTGTCCAAAATCAAAGCGAACAATAAGAACAGCAATTCCCAGTCCCAGCATCATCCACACAGCTTGTTTCTTTAAATAATACAAGTGATCACTCGAAATACTGCTGCCCGCACTGGAGAGGATTAATAAGCCATAGCCTAGAATTATCATTAAAACAAGCAAAAAGGTTTTATCAACAAATTTAAGACGTTTGATGTTCAAAACATATCCCTCCCCTGCTCATTATAAATGCTTTGAAAATGGAATGTCTATAGAACGTGTTAAGGAAACAAATGGGGACAATTTTTGATTGTTGCATGTAACAATCAAAAATTGTCCCCATTTGTTTCCTTTGCTTAGTTACCAAGCTTCAATCATTTACCGCTCGTTTCAGTCCTTTAATCGGGATGTTGGCGATCAGGGCGACTGCATTATCTTCATTTTCAACATCTACCACCAGGCTTTCCAGATCGATGTCCATGTAGGTTTGTATTACTTTAATGAGGTCTTCCTTAAGTGCATTAAGCATTTCCGGTGAAATGAGGGCCCGATCATGAACCAGTACCAGACGGAGGCGCTCTTTTGCGATCTCCCTGCTGGTTGAATTGTCTTTGCCAAAAAATCTGCCTATGATATCCAGCACATGTAACCCCCCTAACTATCTGGCTAATTTAAACATTTTTTTCATTTTATCCATGAGGTTCGAAGAATCATCCAGTGAAAACATGGGGATTTCTTCTCCTATTAACCTCCTGGCAACTCGCCTGTAGGCCTCTCCAGCTCTTGAACTGTTTTCCATCACCGCAGGTTCTCCGCGATTGGTCGAAACTACAATGGCTTCATCTTCAGGCACTACTCCCAGAAGCTCTATTGATAAAATATCAATAATATCATCAATATCCATCATATCACCCTTTTTAACCATCTTGGGACGCAGACGATTAATAATGAGACGTGAATTCGTTAATCCTGCTGCTTCAAGAAGACCGATGATACGATCTGCATCACGAACCGAAGAAACCTCAGGTGTGGCCACTACGATGGCATCATCTGCCCCTGCAATCGCATTCTTAAACCCCTGTTCAATCCCTGCAGGACAATCTACCAGTATGAAATCAAAATCTTTCCTCAATTCGTTGGTCAGATTCTTCATCTGATGAGGTGTTACTGCATTTTTATCTTTGGTTTGAGCAGCAGGTAACAAGTACAAGCCATCAAACCGCTTGTCCTTGATTAGTGCCTGCTTTATTTTACAGTTGCCGGTAACAACATCTACAACATCAAAAACAATGCGATTTTCCAGTCCCATAACGACATCAAGATTTCTCAAGCCAATGTCCGTATCAAGCAGAACAACTTTGTTATTCATCATTGTCAGTGCTGTTCCGAGATTGGCCGTTGTGGTTGTTTTACCGACCCCACCTTTCCCTGATGTAATAACCAAAACCCTACCCTTCATTATCTAGCCCCCCTATCAAAATTTCAGTCTTTCTATCACTACTTTTCCAGCCCTGATGCGGGCCACTTCAGGATTATTGACAGTTACATCCTCACCATCTGGTGAACGAGTAATGTGATCGGCAATTCTAAGCTGGGTTGGACGCAGGAGAATAGCAGCTACTACAGCACTTTCATTTCCATATACTCCAGCATGAGCCAAACCCTTTAAGGCCCCCATCACCAGAATGTTCCCACCTGCAACTACTTCTGCTCCCGGATGAATATCTCCTAATATAACCATATGTCCCTGTGCAAGAACTTTCTGTCCAGAGCGAAGGTTACGGCAAAGGAGAACTGTATCTCCTGATTCGGCAATTTCGGCCACAGATTGATTAATAGGAATAGTATTCCCTGACAACACAGGAGATCGATTGCTAACGACGTTTTTTAAATGCACCCCATGTGAAAGCATGATATCTTCTAATTCTCTTAATTGCCTCTCCGTCAGCCGTTTGCTGCCTATATCAATGTTCACCGGGCTTTCAAGCAAATAATGGTCAACATTACATAAACTCCTCTCCATCTCAAGCTTCATAGCTCCAAAGCCTTTGCAAGCCTTAAGATCAACTAAAAGCTCTGAACCTCCCCCTCCCATTAACAATTCAACAGACATAGACTGACCTCCCATCAACGGCAAAAACCTCCTGCCATAATTATTACTTTAATAGCTTCTCTTTTTTACATTTTTTCCCTTTACGGAAAAACACAAAAATAGAGGAGATATTCACTAATCTCCTCTATTACAGTCGTAACTCTACAGGTAAATTATTTAATTTCTCGTCAAACCGTTCGACATTGGTTGTTACGTTAGCGTAATTATTAGTTGGACAGTTGGTTAGTTGGACAGTTGGAACGTTGAATAGACGCGGACTAACGCGGACTTTCTGGACATACGCAGACCTTTTTTTGTAAGGGGTGAGGGGTGAGGAGTTAGGGCAATGCCTGGCGCATAGCGCCTAACTCCTAACTCCTCACCAATTTTCATCGGTGGTTGTGACCTGAGGTCATGGATGGTTAATTAGAATATAGATTTTTTGAACGCACCCTTTGGGTATGTTCTGTGATTATATTATGGTAATGGTTGTTCCATCATAGGCACAACGCTCAGAAGCTGTTGCATCTGTTCAGGATCAACAGTTTCTTCCTGCTGCGCAATAATCTCTGTGTAATGATCCTTTATCCCAAAGTATTGTTCGAATAATGCCTTTGCGACCCAACCAGCTGATTCGCTTCCATGTTGTCCGTACTCAACCACACCGGCAAAGGCAATCTGTGGATCATCGGCGGGAGCAAAGGCAATGAAAACGCCATGAAATTCACCCATCACCGCATCGCCTGACCTTCCCGTCTGTGCTGTTCCAGTTTTTGCAGCAACAGTAATTTCAGGTGGAAAATCGTAAAACAAAAAATGCGCCGTTCCACCTGGCTGGGTAACCTGCAGCATGGCCCTCCGTGTTTCCGCAAGGGTCCGAGTCGAAACATTGGTATGATGAATTCTTTTCGGCTTAATTCTTTCAACCAGTTCATTCTCCGAACTTCTGACTTCCTTCAATATATGGGGCTTCATTAAATCCCCACCATTCGCAATAGTCGATACAAAATTGGCCAGTCCAATCACCGTATAATTATTTGATCCCTGCCCAATAGCCATATTAAAAGTGTCAAACTGCTGCCATTTTGTATCAAAATTATAATCAATTTTGTACTGTGCCTCTAGCCGAGCACTCTCATTTTTCTTTTGTTTCTCCATTGATATTACTTCATCTTCGCTTACAGCATTCGCGATCAACCGTTCATATCTATCTTCCAATTCTTTTCGGAGACGATCATATTTTCGGTCAATTAACAGCGCATTAATCTCTTTTTTCCACTCAGGTGTTGGAATTAAGCCACTGGTTTCATATGGAATATCTATGCCTGTCTTTTCTCCCAGACCAAACTCCCCTGCAACCCTTATCATCTCATCTTTTCCAGCACGTCTCCCCATCTCCTGGAAGTAGGTATTACACGATTTTGCCATCGCTGAATAATAATTCACCTCACCGTGTGCTGCAGTACAAGCAATATAAGGTGCAATCCAATAGGCGCCAGCACAGTTTACGAAGTCCTCCAGAGGATCCATTACTTCGCTATCCAACGCAGCCATCCCGGTAATGGGTTTAAAAGTCGAACCTGGCGGATACGTGACCTGAATCGCCCGATTAAGTGCGGCCCCAGGGTTGAGCGAATCGTATAAACCCTGGGGAAAATAATAACCTACCCGCTCGTTACTGATATTGCCCTTCCAATCATCCGGATTTAGGGCAGGCATACTGGTCAAAGCCAGTACTTCTCCAGTCTTTACATCCATCAGGATAGAAGAACCCACTTTTGCTTTGGGATGTTTTTTCTGCAGCCTAATCAGATTTTCCTCTAAACTGTTTTCCATAACCGTTTGTAATTTCTTGTCAATGGTTAAGATCAAGTTGTTTCCTGGTTGTGGCTGCAAAGTCACCAGTTCTCCAACCGGTCTGCCGGCAGCATCGACCTCCACCCTCCGGGCGCCTTCTTTCCCTCGCAGTTCTTTTTCATACTGTTTCTCAATTCCGGCTTTACCAATCAGGCTATTCAAGTTATATTCTTCATCCGACTGTTCAATTTCTTCCGAGTTAATCGAATGAATATACCCTAATACATGGCCTGTCAGAGTTCCATTGGGATAAGCACGCAGGGGTTCAATCGCAATATCGACACCCGGCAATTCATGGCGATTCTCCTCTAATTCCACCACCAGCTCCCACGGGATATCGCGAACCAGAACAATGGGTTCAAACAGGCGATATTTTTGAATCTCAATTTTCTCCTTAATGAAATCTGGCGTTACTTCCGAATAATTATGCATCAGTAATTCGCTCAGCTGTTCGATAATTTGGTCCTGATTCTTGACCCCCAGATAGGTTAGCCTTACCGTATATACCAGCTTATTGGCTGCCAATTTTTCTCCGTTACAATCCATAATTTCGCCTCTGGGCGCCTTTATTGAGACCAGACGAAGCCGATTATCGCTCGCCTGCATCTGATATTGATCATTGTAAAATATCTGAACGACCGCCAGTTTAACACACAAAATGAGCAATAATACGGTCGTAATATAAGCATATATTTTCAACTTTTTTTCTAACTCAGCCTGCTTCATTTCCTTTTCACCTGTTTTTCCTCATCCAGTCGCTGTAAGCAATGCGATAGTAAATAACATAAATCGGTGCAGCCAACAAACTATTATAAAGGGTTTGACTAAACACTCGAGTAAACATATGGGAATCAACATGAAACACCGTAAAACTTGTAAATGAAAGCACAAAAAGGATCAAAGCATTAACCAAAGATCCAATCACTACAGCTATGATCCCCACCCAAATGTTTTCCTTGAAAACAACCCCCTGAAAGCGTTTAATAATAAAACCAATCAATGCTTTTGCCAGTGCATTAATACCGATCATTCTTCCCATGTACAAGTCCTCCAGGAGACCACATGCAAACCCATATCCAACACTTCTGTTGGAAGCACTTAACATTGCATAAAATACGACAAAAACCAGTACCAAATCGGGTACTGTTCCCTTTATACTATAGCTATGAAAAATTGTAGACTGTAAAAAAATCGCCAGGAACGGCAGCAGGATTAAGATCAATAAACGCACACGGCCTACTCCCCTTCGATCAGTACTTCTCCTTCCGGAAGAAATGATTTAATCACCAGTACTTCTTCCAGTTTATCAAAGTCCACTGCAGGTGCTACGATTGCGTTCTGCACTAAACCATTTTCTTCCTTCTGAATGGATTCCACCACCCCAATCAAAATACCTTTAGGATAGGTATAAGAAAGCCCAGAAGTAACCACCTGTTGCCCCGGTTCAATTTGCGAGTAATAAGGGATATTAATCATTCTCACAATTGAGTCATTCCCTGTTCCTTCAACGATCCCCCGGGTTTCACGTGTTTCCTGTATGATTGCCCCCACAGCAAGTTCATGATCGGTAATTAGCCATACCTGTGAAGAATATCTGCCGGCACGTTCAACCCTGCCAACCAGTCCGTCAGGGTGAACAACTGCCATGCCCTTTTCTATTCCGCTGGTGCTTCCTTTATCAATTGTTAAAATTTGATACCAGTTACTCGCACTACGAGCAATCACTCTTGCAGCTTCCATGTCAAAGGCTGCTGTGTTTTCATCCTTGAATGCCAGTAAATTTCTTAACCGTTCCACTTCAGCTTTATTCTCCTTGAGTTGCTGATTCTCCACAAAAAGGATATGATTTTTTTGTTGCAGCTTTTCCATTTCCTGTTTGAGCACATTTTTATCCGCAAAGCCTGTCCCCAAGCTTTGCGTCCATGCCTGAATATCTGTTAAACCACTCTGCAAAGGCGCATAAACATCCCCTAACCATTTTTCCAGAGCGCTAACCTCACTCCGGTTAGCGGCACTATAATGCATTAGGAAAATAATAAGCACAAGGGTTACCAACCCTATCCAAAACCTTTTTGTTTTTAAGATTTTATACAATTGCTCTCACCATGCTAAAAGTGTCTTTGCGGAGTTACCACCAAACGCTTCAGATTTTCAATGTTTTCTAATACCTTACCCGTTCCCTGGGCAACGGCCAAGAGCGGCTCCTCACATACATAGACCGGCATTTCTGTTTCCTTACTGATTAGTCTATCAAGCCCGCGCAGCATCGATCCGCCACCAGCCATTACAATCCCTCTATCCATTATATCTGCAGCCAATTCCGGCGGCGTTTTCTCCAAACAAACCTTAATGCCCTCAATGATCCTTTCCACCGGTTCCTTAAGCGCAAGATTGATCTCCGTGGAAGAAACCTGTATGGTCTTTGGTAAACCCGAAACCAGGTCGCGTCCTTTGACTTCATAGTATTCCTCTGTTCCTTCCCATAATGCCGATCCAATATGGGTTTTTATGTTCTCTGCCGTACGTTCGCCGATCAACAGATTATAGTTTTTCTTCAAATGATAAATAATTGCATCGTCCATTTTATCCCCCGCAATCCGAACAGACTTTGCAGTTACAATCCCTCCAAGAGAAATGACGGCTACTTCTGTGGTGCCTCCACCGATATCTACAATCATATTGCCCGTCGGTTCATGCACAGGTAGTCCAGCTCCAATGGCCGCAGCCATCGGTTCTTCCAACAAATAGGCTTCTTTTGCGCCGGCCTGCACAGCCGCCTCACGAACAGCTCTTTCTTCCACCGTCGTACATCCAGTAGGAATACTAATCACTACACGAGGTTTCACAAAAGGACTTCTTGTTTCTAATGCCTTCCCGATAAAATATTTAAGCATCGCCTGGGTTACATCAAAATCAGCAATTACGCCATCTTTCATAGGCCGTATAGCAACAATGTTACCCGGGGTACGCCCAATCATGTTCTTGGCATCCTCCCCAACTGATAGCACCTTTCCATTTTCACTCTGAATAGCTACAACAGACGGTTCTTTTAGGATTACGCCCTTTCCTTTTAGATGTACAAGTGTATTTGCAGTACCTAAATCTATCCCCATATCCTTACCAAAAAACACTTTATTATTTCCTCCCTTAAACATATATACTCAAATCAATGCCTGTTCTTTCAGACTACAATAAGAAGATTCTCCTATTACTACATGATCAAGCACTTCAATCCCCATAACCTGACCTGCTTCTATTAAACGCTTGGACACTTCCACATCTTCCCGGCTCGGACTGGGATCACCACTGGGATGATTGTGCACTAAAATCATGGAAGCTGCTGATCTTTTTACCGCCGTTTTAAAGACCTCCCGCGGGTGAACGATGGAACTGTGTAACCCGCCAACGGAAACGTCTTCCCATAGGATTAAACCACCCTTGCGGTCGAGATACAATACCCGGAAGTGTTCTCGATCAAAATATCGCATCTCCTCCATCACCAAATTCTTAACATCCTCGGGAGAATGGATCAGATATCGTTGCTGACTGACAAGAGCCATTCTTCGCCCGAGTTCCAACGCCGCTTTTATGCTGACAGCCTTGGCCGGCCCAATTCCCTTTTCTTGTGTTAATTCCTCCAAGCTCACTTCGCGGAGATTTCGAAGACCCCTGTGATCAATGAGGAGTTTGTTCGCTAGTTCAATTGCACTACAATCTTTCGTTCCATTCCCCAGGATAATCGCGAGTAATTCAGCATCAGAAAGACTGCTCTCACCCCGGGCTATCATTTTTTCTCTGGGTCTCATCTCTACAGGCATGTCCTTTATCGCAACATTATAGTGCATGAGACATTTACCCCCC
This sequence comes from Bacillota bacterium, assembly GCA_034659475.1. Classification (GTDB taxonomy): domain Bacteria; phylum Bacillota; class Syntrophomonadia; order Syntrophomonadales; family Syntrophomonadaceae; genus JAYEHK01. The sequence goes on from JAYEHK010000083.1 coordinate 27,526, forward strand.
AGAATATTAACCCCTTGTTTTTTCAGCATTAATCCCAATCTATTTAAAGGTAATCCAACAACATTAAAATAACAACCGACAATTTTTTCTACCAACAGTGCTCCCAAGCCTTGAATCCCATATCCACCAGCTTTATCAAAGGGTTCTCCACTAGCAATATAGGTTCCTATTTCCTCATCAGATAGAGCTCGAAAGAAAACGTCCGTTTGTTCCGCAACACATTCCCGCTTTTGAGTTGTTGTATTATATACGCAAACGCCAGTAATCACCTGATGCCTTTTGCCGCTCAAAGCAGACAACATCGCATAGGCTTCTTCCTTAGAACAGGGTTTACCCATAATCCGATGATCCAACACAACAATGGTATCTGCTGCAACAATAATCCCATCTTGGTTTAAGGCAACCGCCTCCGCTTTATCAGCAGCAAGTCGCTGTACCATCTCTATTGGAGACAAATTTTCATAAAACGATTCTTCAATATCGGAAGGAATGACGCTAAACTCCAGTCCAAGTTGTTTGAGCAGGACCTGTCTGCGAGGGGATTGGGAGGCCAATATCAGCGTCTTCAATTTTTTATCCTCATTTCCTACAATCTTCGGTAAACCCACCAGGCTAAAAGAAAACCAAGTAATGAAAAAAAACTAATATGTAACATAAACCCAAAATTCAAGGTAAAAACCCGCAAATCCAGTACAAAGGTAGGTAATCCAACACTTTGAACTTTTCCTAGTATACCCAACGAGGGCCAAATCCCTAATATGAATTCTCCCAGCCAACCGCCGATAATTGCTCCCAGAACAAGCATCAGTAACAGAACCTGCCAACCGGGGTAGGTACTATACCTTCTTGCCAAAACTCTACCTCCAGTATATTTTCTAAAGTGTAGCATTAGTACCTTGGAAAAACAAGCACCTAAAAGCCCCACCTTATGTGTGGGATAAACAGGCCAAACACACACAAAAACCCTCCATCAGGAGGGCTAAATAGCATAATCATAACTGGTTCAGTCACTTCGTGCATTCATAACCAAATTGAAGCTGAGTACTTCCATGTTAACAGATAAATCTACATTACGAAGGGTCACGTCTGGAGGGACTTTAATCACCCTCGGCGAGAAATTCAAGATTGCCTTTACCCCTGACTGCACTAATTGATCAGTAACATCCTGGGCTGCAACCGCTGGAACCGTTACAACACCAACCTTAATGTTCCCTTCCTGAACCCTTTGCTGAAGAACGTCTATTGGTTCTATTGTAATGTTCTCCAGTTTTTCACCAACACGCTCTAAATCACTATCAATGATTGCACTGATCCTGAAGCCTCTATCCATAAATCCCTGGTATCTAGCCAACGCAGAGCCTAATTTACCTGCACCGACAAGGATAACATTCCACTGCTTGTCCAACCCCAGTATTTTCATAAGGTGTCCCACTAATTCATCAACATTATACCCGACTCCTCTGGTGCCAAACTCTCCAAAATAAGCAAGGTCTTTTCTAACCTGCGCAGAACTCACGCCAACCCCTTTTGCTATTTCTCCCGAAGAAACTCTATCAACCCCGTCATCTATCAGTTGATGCAGATAACGAGAATAAATCGAAAGCCTCATTACCGTTGCTTCCGGAATCTTGTATACCTTCAATAAACTCCAGCCCCTTTGATAAAAGTACTATTAAATATGAAATGATACCTGATTATAGCACAACTGTGAACAATACTAGTATTATACCATCTTGTGAAATTGCTCGCAAACTAACCACAAACACACAAAAACTCTTACTACCCAGCAGTAAGAGTGCTGTATTCATGTGTATAACCTTTTACAACATAACATTTAAGATTTTAAATACAATCATTGACACCAGTGCCGACAATGGGATTGTAATAAACCATGCGATCACGATTTGCCTGGCGATATTCCATCGAACCCCTTTTACTCGTTTGGCAGCTCCCACCCCCATGATGGACGAAGATACCACATGGGTCGTACTAACCGGTATGCCAAGAAGCGAGGCCGAGTAAATTACTGTAGCTGAAGTAAAATCTGCAGCAAAACCATTGATCGGTTCAATCCGAAATATTTTCCCACCCATGGTGCGAATAATTTTCCATCCGCCAATAGCCGTACCTGCTGCCATTGCACTTGCGCAGGCTATCTTGACCCAGAGGGGAACACTAAAGGCCCCAATTAAACCACCACTGAATAAACTCATCGTGATGATCCCCATGGTTTTTTGTGCATCATTTGAGCCATGCGCAAAAGAGGTCATACAAGCAGTCAACACCTGCATTTGTCTAAAATTCCGATTGATCTTGGCCGGCGAAGCGCGTCTAAAAATCCAAAACAGTAACGTCATCATTAAGCTGCCGCCAATAACGCCAATCATCGGAGAGGTAATCAATCCTGTGAAAATCGCCATAAAGCCTGACCAATTTACCTGATAGTAACCGAACCCTGCCGTTACCGCACCTACCAGACCACCGATCAACGCATGGGATGAACTGGACGGAATCCCATAATACCAGGTAAATAAGTTCCAAAAAATTGCACCAATAAGCGCCGATATAATAACAAGCGGAGTAACAAGTTCGGGTATAACAATGTTTTTCCCAATCGTTGCTGCAACAGCTGTACCACTTAGCGCTCCCAAGAAATTAAAGGTCGCTGCAACCAGTATGGCCAAACGGGGCGATAACGCCTTGGTAGAAACCGAAGTAGCAATCGCATTGGCAGTATCATGGAAACCGTTAATGTAATCAAATAGTAATGCAAAAAGAACAATTGCAATAATCCAGCCAACGTTAAACATATTTTACAGCAACTCCCTTTAACGCGTTGCTCACCGCTTCGCAATTATCGAGAGTGGTTTCCAGGTGCTCGTAAATCTCTTTCCATTTAATAATCTCGACTACGTTGCTGGTATTTTGAAACAGACGCGCTATACCTGCGCGGTACAATTCATCTGCATCATGTTCATAACCCCGGATTTTTTCACATGATTGTATAATTTGTTTATGAGAGGAACGGATATTTCTCAAACCAACAACCGCTTTTTGAATCTCCGCAGCCGCCTTTACCAACACATTAACCATATCAAGTACATAACGTTCCTTCGGGGTGCCCACCTTGTAGATAACTACTTTCTCCATCGTTCCCTGTATATGATCCAATACCCGATTTAATTCCTGTGCTACCCACAGAATATCTTCGCGATCAAACGGCGTAATAAACGACTGATTAATTTGATCAATCGTCTGCAGATATATTTGATCGCCTTGATCTTCTACCTCATTGATACGACTTAACATCGCCGCTGGATCACTATGATCTTCAAAAAATGCTTTAAGAATGGAGGCAGCTTCACAAATCGCCTCCGAACTTTCCTCAAAAAAGGTATAAAAACGTTCATCCTGCGGCTTCAACTTAAAAGCCAAGTTTATTTACCTCCCTAAATCAATGTATATTAATACCCTGTACATTATATCAGTATGTGAAGTAAATAAACATTAAGAATATGTTAACAATTCAAGAAATAGCGTCGTGCCTCATCTAACACATAAAAAGAACCTGTAATCAGCAGATACTGTTCCCCAGACAGTTCACTTAATGCGGTTCGCACTGCTTCAGATATATCCTCAATTTCTTGCAAACAGACTTCAGGGAATTGCTCCCTTACATATCGCCCCATTCTTTCCCATTTGCTTCCGCGGAACCCTTTTGGTCGGGTCACTACAATCCTTGCACTGTTCGGAATCAACGGGTTCAGAATAGCGCCCAATTCCTTATCGTTTAATACCCCACACAAAAGGATTTTTTCTCGTCCCGGGTAATATTCCTGCACTGTATCTGCCAGCGCTCTTGCACCCTGCGGGTTATGGGCTGCATCCAAAATAGCCAGAGGCTCGGTTTGAATTATTTCAAACCTTCCGGGCATTTTCAGATGACCCAGTGCATGAATTATTGCCGATTCATCAATGTGATATCCTTTATCACAAAGAACCTCCAGCACAACAACAGCAGTTGCCAGATTTTTTAGTTGATAAGCCCCTGCCAGAGAGAATTCCACCCCGTGTATATCCCATCGTTGGCTGGCAATGTCCAGGACCTGCACAGCTCCATCTAGCCTGTTGCGTCTGATCTGCACAGATTGATTGGTTAGCAGCAGGGCGTTCTTGGCATCGGCAACCTCCTGAATCATCCCCAGCGCCTCCTGCTTCATCTCTCCAACAACAACCGGTGTTTCCATTTTTATAATTCCGGCTTTATTCCATGCGATTTCCGAGAGGGTATCGCCCAAAAAACCAGTATGATCAAAATCAATTCCAGTAATAACGGAAACCTCCGGGACAATCACATTGGTTGAATCATAGATACCGCCCATCCCCACTTCAAGTACTGCAACATCCACATCTTCATCCTTAAAATATTGAAACGCAGCTGCCGTAAGTACCTCAAACTCGGTTGGATGAGAAAGGCTGCGATCAACAAGGAAAGGAACCTTATTCTCTACCCTGTCCAGATAGGACAGAAAACGCTCCGGCTCAATCTCCTCATTATCCACCGTTAATCGTTCAAAATATGAATGAAGGTGAGGCGAAATAAATCGCCCCACCCTGTAACCCGATTCCATTAACGCTGTCGCAATCATAAGAGAAGTAGATCCTTTTCCATTGGTACCTGCAATATGAACGTAGGGTACCCCTTCCTGCGGGTTTCCCATCAGTTGAAGCAAGGCTTCAATCCGTTCGAGCCCGGGTTTGCTGCCTAGCACGGTGAGGTTTTCAAGTTTTTCTTCTACTCTCCTTTTAATATCGTCAAACGTTGTAGGATCCCCTCTTTCTTAGTCCTTGCCTCCTGGGCCTTGCCGCGTTCCTTCTCAATAACCTCGGGCGGCGCTTTGGAGAGGAAGGACTCATTGTTCAGTTTTCCCTGTGCCTTTAATAATTCAACTTCAGCAGTTTTCATATCCTTTTCAAGTCTTTTGATTTCTTTTTCTATATCAATAAGCCCTTCCAGCGGCACATAAATCTCTGTTGAAGCACTCAGTGCAGAAACTGCCTGCCGGGGTTTTTCGATAAGCGACTCAAGGATCTCCAATTCACTGACATTCGCCATTCCCTGAATATAATTACCCTGTTTTTTTACAACATTTGCTTTGGCGGAATCTGCTATTACAAGAATTGCCTTCACATGAGCACCTGGGCTGACATTGAATTCAGCTCGGATGTTACGAATGGCACGAATGAGCCCCATGATATCCTTCATTTGTTCAACCGCTTCTGGCCATATACACTTTTCGTCTTTTACAGGCCATTCATCCAGCATGATGCTTTTTCCATGTTCCGGGAGGTATTGATAAATTTCCTCGGTGATAAACGGCATAAACGGATGAAGTAAACGCAGCATGCCCATTAGCACATCGTGCAAAACGTTTTGAACAACTTTCTTCTCGCGTTCATTTGCCGGACGGAATAACCTGGGCTTGGCCAATTCTATATACCAGTCACAGAACTCATCCCAGATAAATTCATATAACCCACGCGCTGCCTCACCCAGATCATATTTTTCAAGCAGCAGGGTGGTTTCCTCGGTTTTTTGATTCAGCCTTGATAATATCCATCGATCCGCCAGGCCGAGCTCTTCCTCCTGGATATCAATGGCTTCATAGCCGTCCATGTTCATTAGCACAAAACGGGACGCATTCCAGATCTTATTGGCAAAGTTTCTGGTATTCTCTACCTTATCCCAGTGAAAACGCACATCATTGCCCGGCGTTACACCTGTAATCAGTGAAAACCTCAGGGTATCTGCTCCGTATTTATCAATGACTTCAATGGGGTCAATGCCATTGCCCAGTGATTTGCTCATCTTACGGCCCTGTCCGTCCAGAATCAAACCATGTATATTCACTTCATGGAACGGAACCTGATTCGTTTGTTCCAATGCAGAGAAAATCATACGAGCTACCCAGAAGAAAATAATATCTCTGCCGGTTACCAATACACTGGTTGGATAAAAATACTCAAAATCCTTGGTTTTATTCGGCCATCCCAGCGTGGAAAACGGCCACAATGCCGAACTAAACCAGGTATCCAGCACATCTTCATCCTGTATTAGCTGTGCAGACGAACACTTGGGACACTCGGTTGGATCTTCTGTACTGCAGATTATTTCTCCACAATCCTCGCAATACCACACCGGAATGCGATGTCCCCACCACAGTTGCCTGGAGATACACCAGTCACGAATGTTCTCCATCCAGTTCGTATAGACCTTCGTAAATCTTTCGGGAACGAATTTTATTTCTCCATCCACCACCGTCTTAATCGCCGGTTCAGCCAGGGGCTTCATTTTTACAAACCACTGCTTGGAAACAAAAGGCTCAATGACTGTAGCACAGCGCTGGCAATGCCCAACGGCGTGCCGATGTTCCTCAACCTTTAGAAGAGTTCCTTCAGCTTCCAGGTCCTTAATAATCTGTTTACGACACTCATAGCGATCCATACCATTATATATTCCGGCATTCTCATTCATCGTTCCATCCAGGTTCATAACAGCAATGGTTTCTAATGCGTGTCGAAGTCCCATCTCAAAATCATTAGGATCGTGCGCAGGGGTCACCTTAACCGCACCGGTTCCAAATTCACGATCTACATAGTCATCTGCAAAAATAGGAATCTTTTTCCCTACCAGCGGAAGAACTATTGATTTGCCGATCAAATGGGCGTATCTTTCATCCTCCGGATGGACCGCAACCCCTGTGTCCCCCAGCATTGTTTCCGGACGGGTTGTAGCAATCACGAGGCATTCATCCGTTCCCTCAATCGGGTATTGCAAATGCCACAGATGACCATCACTGTCTTCATGTTCAACTTCAATGTCAGAAATCGCTGTATGACATTTGGGACACCAGTTCACAATATAATTCCCCTGATATATCAGACCTTTTTCATAAAGCTTAACAAACACTTCACGAACCGCCTGGGAGCATCCTTCATCCATGGTAAATCTCTCCCGATCCCAATCACAGGATGACCCCATTAAGCTTAACTGATTGGTAATACGACTCCCGTATGTATGCTTCCATTCCCAAACCCGTTCCAAAAACTTTTCGCGCCCTAAATCATGCTTACTTAGGCCTTCCTTAGAAAGCGCTTCTTCTACGCGTGCCTGGGTAGCAATCCCTGCATGATCTGTACCCGGCAGCCAGAGCGCATTATACCCCTGCATCCTGCGCCAGCGTACCAGGGTATCCTGAATGGTATTATCCAGGGCATGTCCCAGATGCAGCTGACCGGTAACATTGGGGGGTGGCATAACAATGGAAAACGGCTTTTTATCATAATCGTCATCAGACGCAAAGAAACCGCTCTCTTTCCAGAAGTCATACCATTTCCTTTCCACCTGATCCGGATCGTAAACACTGGCTAAATTTTTCTCCATTGACATCAAATTTGACCTCCTTCTTTGCAAAAAACAATATTTGCTTTTCATACTGGTTAAATGAATTCATCGTTTATGATTTATTCTCTTAACGCCAGCGTGCTGACGCTACATTAATAATTTTATCAGCGTGAACCCTGCTATCCTTATTTTCTCCAGCCTTCACATAACCTAACCCTACAAGGAAACAGTTTAAAAACGAATTCATAAATTAAATTGTACTGAAAATCCATATAGAAACGCAAGTTAAAACCATTTAATGATGCGTTTAAGATTGGTTAGTACGAAAATAGGTTGAGTATAAGCGGAATTATTAGTTGGTTAGTTGGTTAGTTGGTTAGTTGGACAGTTGGAACGTTGAAATGGGTTAATTAGAAAATAGCTTTTTAATAGACGCAGACTTTTTTGTAAGGGGTCAGGGGTGAGGAGTAAGGGCAATGCCTGGCACATAGCGCCTAACGCCTAACGCCTCACCCCTCACCCCTAACCCCTAACCCCTAACCCCTAACCCCTCACCCCTCACACCTAACCCCTCACCCCTCACCCCTCACCCCTAACCCCTCACCAATTTTCATCGGTGGTTGTGTCCTGCGGCCAGGTTGTTTTGGTTTTTTTGCACTAAGTCTATATGTAACTCACTTTACCATTTGGAGATTTGAAGGCGATATCTTCCTTTACGACTGATCCCTTCAATGGCTTTGATACTTGCTCGCCCCTTGCCCCTCACCGACAATAAATCTCCTTCTTTAAGTGTCAAAGCACTTTTTTGAATTTCCATCTGATTTACACGCACCTTTCCGCTTTCGATCATCTCTGCTGCTTCGCCCCGTGACACACGAAAGGTTGCAGCCAGAACAGAATCTACGCGAAGAGATGCTACCGTACAGTGCACATCCACTGGTTCGCTGTTATCCAAAATCACCTCGACGGCATCAGTGACCGCAGCAGTCACACGGGTGTTGCCTACCTTTTCCAGTTGGTTACAGAGGTAGTCCGTAAGGGCTTGATCAATAAAAACATAGGCCCCCTGTTCAACAACCACAATGTCGCCTAGCTTCTCACGCTTCATACCGAGATTCATAATCGCTCCCAGGTAATCCCTGTGACCTGGAAACTCCTCATTTTTTCCGACAGTTTTTATATGTACACACTGAATCTCATGGTCTGCCTCCAGAGTCCATTCCGGATAAAAGATAAGCCGTTTTCGCTCTGCCAGTTCATATCCTCCATCCATTCGCCAATGTATGCCTGCGAATTGTACAGCCACAGCTTCCCCCAGCACCTGCTGGCGCAGATCTAAAAAATCTGTAACAACCGGCACGCCTTTCATCGTTCTATGTCCCAGTTCATCTAATCTGGCAATGAGTCGTTTTTCTTCACTATTCACCGCCAGGTTATTCAGGTACTGATTCATTATATCCCTCATTTTCAGAATGATTATTCTTTCAAGAATATACCTTTATAAGGATATGAAATCAAGTAAATCCTATTGGGCATTGATTAATTAGAAAATAGGATTTTTTGAACGCAGATTTTCGCTGATGTCCGCTGATTTACGCTGTTTTTTTAATAGACGCGAGCAATAATGTCCCCGGGGGTCAGGGGTATATAAATTATTGCATTTATAAGCCTGTATGATAAGCTATAAACATCATGCAGAATAAGGGAGATTAGACACATGCATCCTGTTGAAAGAGTGGCGTTGGGGACCTTCCCCACCCCTCTCCACGAATTAGTCAATTTAAGTCGTCTTCTTGACGGACCCAGGCTTTTTATCAAACGAGATGATCTCACCGGCCTGGCTCTGGGAGGCAACAAGGTACGAAAACTGGAATATATCCTGGCAGAAGCCAGAAGCAAACAGGCAGACGTCATCATTACCGTGGGGGCAGTGAGCTCCAACCACACCCGTCAAACCGCGGCCGCTGCTGCTCTTCTGGGCATAGAATGTGATCTGGTGCTGATAGGACGAGAACCAAAAGATAAACAGGGCAATTACCTTCTCGATCATCTATTGGGAGCACGAACGCATTGTGTTCGCAATCGAGACATTGATGACACCATTCAAGATCTTGTCGCCCAGAAGATAAAGGCTGGCAAAAAACCATATGTTATCCCGGCTGGTGGGCACACCCTTCTGGGAGCAATCTCTTACCGAGACGCCTATCTGGAAATGAAAGCACAATCCCCTGTAAAGTTTGATACCGTGGTAACGGCAGTCGGAACGGGAACAACCTATGCTGGCCTTTATCTGGGTTCAAGACTCTTCAAGGATCAAACCGAGGTGATCGGAATCAGTGTAGGCGGCAATCTCGCCTGGTGCCAAGAGCAGGTATTATCGGTTCTGCATCCTCTGGAACATGAAGAAAACGTTACCCCTTCGAAGGCAACAGACCTTAGTCTGTACGAAGACTATATTGGTGAAGGTTATACCCGCCCTTATCCAAGGGTTCGAGAAATCATCAATCTGCTCGCCAGAACTGAAGGAATCCTGCTTGATCCTGTTTACACAGGCAAAGCTATGGTGGGATTAATTGACCTTATTGAAAAAAAGAAACTCGTTAAGGGACAAAATGTTGTCTTTTTACACACGGGAGGTGCACCGGAACTCTTCTCTATGAATCAATTTCTGGTTAATAACGAGTAATTGCGTGGGATGGGAAGATGAGATGGTGGGACGCGGGGACAGGTACCTTGTCCCAAAACTTGCATATACATAAAAAAATGCTTTGGGACAAGGTACCTGTCCCCGCGTCCCAATTACAAAATAATTTTTATGCAGGGGGATCATGCTATGAAAAAGAACACACTAGGAAGAAACGACCTCTGCCACTGCGGCAGCGGGAAAAAATACAAGAATTGTTGTCTGGAGCTGGATGAAATGCTGGGAACAGATGACGACCTGTTTGAACGGTACAATCGCCTAATAACCACGTGTAAGCTGAAACTGGATCAGGAATTTGGGACAAACATCAAAAAAATACGCCATGACTTGTTGAGACACTTTATGTGGTTCGCCGCCACAACGGAATTACCTACACAAAATGAATCACTGTTTTCAGACTGGCTCTGGTTTGATCTGCTGGACAGTGACGAGAATCCTTTTGCCTATAATTATCTCAATAACCAGGAACACTCTCTCCAGCAACCGCTTCAGGAATGCATGGGGGCTTTGATGCTTTCGTATCTTTCTGTATATGAACCCATTGAAGTTCAGGACAAGCATTTAAAAGTAAAAGACATTTTTACCGAAAAAGAAAACGCCGTCTTGTTAAAAGAACCTTTTGAAGGAGACATTCAATCCCAGCCTATGCTTCTGTTGGGAAGACAGCTTCATTTCCAGGAGGAAAGCGTTTTCTCCGGAATGGTACTCGTAATAAATGAAGATAACGACCAGAAGGATTTTATTCTTAAACATATGCATTATCTTCAGCACCTTCACCAGGATGGTATCATCGTTAACACTTTAAAGTTTAATCCAGAGATTCTTTATGGTGTATTTGACCATGCCTATCACAAAAACTACCTACCTCTGGCAGACGCTAAACTTTACAACATTACCAGTGAAGAAAAAACGTCACTCAAAGACCAAAGCCTTGCTTCATCGTTTGAATTTGATTACGATGCCGGTCAGGTTCAATGGTATTCCGTACCAGACCAGCAAAACTATCTAAAAATAGGTCTGGCAGAAGATCACCTGCTATGTTGCGCTGACATGATCGCAGATATCGAATGGCTGGAACATTTCACCGAGGAGGCGCTGCCAGGGAGAGAATCACAGATCCTGCAAAGTCGTTTTTTACAGCAGCAACCAGATGATGACCTAATTTTCCTCTGGTTCGAGGTTATCAAAGACCGGGAATGCGAGCGCTGGCTTCACTCACCTCATACCGAACTGAATGGAAAAACGCCACTCGAAGTGATGAATGCAGACACTAAGGATTTAGAACAGGTTCTCCAAATGTTAGACACTTTTGCTGAACGCGCCTCCGACAGGCCAGAAACCCAGGATCTGATTAACCATATGCGTATGCGCGTGCAACAGTTGTAAGGAAACAGGAAGTAATTTAAGCAGATGAATTAAATAAAGGTTAATTAGAAAATAGAGATGTTGAATAGACGCTGATTAACGCTGATTCTTATGATTTACTATGATTTGAACATTGTTCCGCACGATAAAACTTACCGATTTTCATGGGTGGTTGCGGCCTGTGACCATGGAGGGTTAATTAGAAAATAGGTTGAATAGACACGGATTAACACGGATTAACACGGATTTTATTTATTGGTTAAGGGGTTCCTTACCTCTCATCGATTTTCATCGGTGGTTGTGTCTTACGGCCATGGGGGGGTTAGTAAGAAAAAACGAGTCAGCAGACCAGTCCCCGATACTCACCAAAAAAGTCAGCGCAAGTCCAATATAGTCTGCGGAAGTCCGCGTTAAATTCAACCTATTTTCTAATTAATCTACGTTCAAATAAAAACACGACACAACCAAAAAAATAGCGGTGTGTCGTGAAGTAAACTTCTAAAAAGCCTCACAATATTGACTTAGTCCTGTAGAATTTCCGAGAATGCTTCCAGGACTTCGTTGACCCCTTCTCCGTTAGAAGCGGAAAAGCAAATCGGGGTTTGTGCGACGGTTAATCCCATCGCCCGGCGAATGACTGCTAAATGTTTGCTACGTGCCCCGCGAGAAACTTTATCTGCTTTCGTAACAACAATTAAATGGGGGATTTCGTTATGCTCCATCCAGCTTTTCATTAAGATATCCTTCTGGTTCGGTTCATGACGAATATCCAACAGTTGAATCACACCCTTCAACTGGCTTCGATTAATCAGGTAGTTTTCTATCATCTTGCCCCAGCGATTTCTTTCCGTCTGGGATACCTTGGCATAACCATACCCCGGCAAATCAACCATATACCACAGGTCATTGATCGTAAAGTAGTTAATGGTTCTGGTTTTGCCCGGGGTTGAACTGGATTTAGCCAGGTGTCTTTGATTAACCGTCTTATTAATCAGGGATGACTTGCCCACATTAGAACGCCCTACCATCGCAATTTCAGGCAGGTTGCCTTCTGGAAGCTGGTCTAATTTAACAAAGCAGCCAGCGAATTCGGCCTTTTTAATTTTCATTATAACCCTCGGCTTTCAACTTCCAATGCGTTCTCCAGGACTTCGTCCATATGACTTACCGGAATAAATTGCATTTCATTTTTTACATTGTCAGGGATCTCCTCAAGATCCTTTTTGTTTTCTGCTGGAATAATTATCGCACTAATCCCTGCTCGATGTGCTGCAAGCGCTTTTTCTTTTAGTCCGCCAATAGGTAATACCCGACCTCGCAAGGTGATCTCTCCAGTCATGGCTACATCGTTTTTCACAGCACGCCCGGACATTGCAGATGCCAGCGAAGTTGCCATCGTAATCCCTGCAGAAGGACCATCCTTAGGGATCGCGCCTTCAGGAATGTGAATATGGACATCATTTTTATCCAATCTTTCCTGGCTGATTCCCAATTGCTCAGCTCTCGAACGCACGTAAGTTAAACCTGCCTGGGCTGATTCCTTCATAACATCTCCCAGTTTTCCAGTAAGAAGCAGTTTTCCTTTTCCTTTAATCAAAGCCACTTCAATAGAAAGAATATCTCCACCTACTTCGGTCCACGCCAGACCAGTTGTAACCCCTACCTGGCTTTCAGTTTCGGCCATTCCATAATGGAATTTCTCAATACCCAGATATTCATGTACACTGTTCACATCAATGGCTACAGAAGTGTTTTTATCTTTTACTACCGCACGGGCCACCTTTCGGCAAATGGAAGCAATCTGTCTTTCCAGATTACGCACACCGGCTTCCCGGGTATATTCACGAATAATCTTGCGAATACCATTTTCCGTGAACTGTATATGATTTTTCTTTAAACCGTGCTCTTTAATCTGTTTTGGGACCAGATAGCCTTGCGCAATCTGTAGTTTGTCTTCTTCAGTATAACCAGGGATTTCTATGACTTCCATCCGATCGAGGAGCGGTCTGGGAATATTATGTATAGAATTCGCCGTCGTGATAAACATGACCCTAGACAGATCAAAAGGTGTCTCAAGATAATGATCTGCAAAGGTATTATTCTGTTCCGGATCCAACACTTCAAGCAATGCAGATGCAGGATCTCCTCTGAAATCAATAGTCATTTTATCTATTTCATCCAGCAGAAAAACAGGATTCCTAGCCCCCCCCTGTTTGATCCCCTGGAGCACACGCCCCGGCATGGAACCAACATAGGTTCTCCGATGTCCGCGAATCTCTGCTTCATCTCGCACACCTCCCAGAGACATGCGCACAAATTTTCTTCCCAGTGCCCTTGCAACTGATTTTCCCAGAGATGTCTTTCCTACCCCTGGAGGTCCTACCAGACAAATAATTGGGCCTTTCATTCTTTTGGCCAGTTTTCTAATCGCCAGATATTCTACAATCCGTTCTTTTGGTTTTTCTAAACCATAATGATCTTCATCTAGGATTCTTTCTGCCATATCAAGATCCAGTCTATCCCTGGTTTCAATCGACCACGGCAACGATAAAACCCAGTCAATATAATTTCTAACCACCACGGCTTCAGCTGCCATCGGAGGCATTTTTTCCAGACGTTCAACCTCTTTATTAACTTTCTCTAATGCCTCTTTGGGCAGTTTTGCCTTATCTATTCTATCTCGAATATCTTCCACTTCGGCAGTGCGCTCATCTTTTTCGCCAAGTTCCTTTTGAATTGCCTTCATCTGTTCCCGCAGGTAATATTCCTTCTGGGTTTTCTCCATCTGTTTACGAACCCGAATATTGATTTTTCGTTCCAGTTCCAGAACTTCCATTTCCTTGGCCAGAATTTCGCACAAATAATTTAAACGTTTATTTACTTCGAGAGCTTCAAGAATGTGTTGCTTTTCAGACATACGCAATGACAAATGAGAAGCAATAACATCCGCAAGACGCCCTGGTTCTTCAATTGCAGTCACAGTTGCTACGGTTTCAGGAGGAATTTTTTTACTCATTCGCACATACTGTTCAAACTGATAAATCAGTGTCCGTATAAGGGCCTCCATTTCCGCATCTTTTTCTCCAGCCTCATTCTCATATTCTTTTATATCCACCCGAATAAAGGCTTCATTATTCAAATAATGCACAATCTCGGCACGATGCAACCCTTCTACCAGAACACGCATGGTCCCCCCTGGCATTTTAAGGATCTGTTTAACTTCTGCTAACGTTCCAACCACATAGATATCATCTTCGCCTGGTTCATCAGTCTGTGCTTCTTTCTGTGTGGCCAGAAAAATTTCTTTAGAACCAATCATCGCTTCTTCTATAGCATTAATCGATTTCTTTCTGCCAACATCCAAATGAATGACGGTATATGGAAACACAAGCACTCCTCTAAGCGGGAGCATAGGTACCTGACGATAAATGACTTCATTCTCCACTTGCAAACTTACACCTCCTAAGCAAGTTTATTCTACTATATGTACCACAGCTGTGCAAGAAAGGGAAATACAGGACTCGCAAGAAACCTGTTTCAGTGAACAAAATCATGTTTGAGTTAATTATAAAAAAGGATTTTTTGAACGCTGATTTTCGCTGATGTACGCTGATTGACGCTGTTCTTTTTATTAATATTTAAAACAGCGATAATCAGCGTGTATCAGCGGTAAAATCATCCCCATCCCCAGTTGCACACTAATTTTCACAGGTGGTTGCGTGTGCTCATTGAGTATGGCTTGCAACCATGGGGGGTAATTAGGAAATAGGTTAATATCATGTTTTAATTAATGCCAGCTGTAATACTTCTTCTATGTCTTTCACAGGACTAATTTCGACACCCGGGAATTCCGTAAATATATTTACATAGTTTTCATCAGGGACAAGCACCTTAGTGATCCCTGCCGATCTTGCTGCTTCGATTTTGCTAATCACCCCTCCGACCGGTTTGACCTTCCCATGTACAGATATCTCCCCCGTCATGGCGATAAAATTGTTGACCGGGTATTGGTGTACAGCTGAATAAATGGCAACAGCAATTGCAATCCCAGCAGAAGGTCCATCTATAGGTACGCCGCCGGGAAAATTAATATGGATGTCGTAATCCGTAATATTCAAGTGTAAACGGGTTTTTAACACCGTCAGTACGGTTTCCACAGCCCCTTTTGCCATACTCTTACGACGATAGCTTCGGTCTGAATTTCCTATTTGCTCTTCTTCAATAACACCTGTAACATTCCATTTACCGGTCCCTGGGGTTGTAGGCTCCGCTGATGCTTCCACTTCTATCAACATTCCCTGTGTTGAACCACTTACCGCTAGTCCGTTTACACTGCCAATCATGGGTGCATGTTTAATTTTAAGATCTGCACGTGGTGAAAAACGTCCATTGTTGATCACCTTTTCAATAATCTCCCGTGTAATTTCATTCGATTGTTCTACCTGGGCAATACCGACAGCAAGCTGAACGATATTCACAGCTTCCCTTCCATTGTTTGCATAACGAGCTATTTCCTCGGCAACCTCATCATTTAAATCAAAATGAATTTTTTTTCCTGCTTTTTTTATAATCTCTTGAATCGCATTTTTATCCAATGGTTTGAAGAAGATCTCCATGCAACGTGAACGAAGTGCTGGTGGCAATTCCTGTGGCAACTTCGTGGTTGCTCCAATCAGCCGAAAATCAGCTGGGAGTCCATTTTTAAAAATGTCGTGTATATAGGTTGGGACATTGCGGTCATTTTCTGAATAATAGGCGCTTTCTAACGTTACCTTGCGATCTTCCAATATTTTAAGAAGCTTATTAAGCTGAAGGGGATGAAGTTCACCGATTTCGTCAATAAACAAAACACCTCCATGCGCTTTTGTACAGGCACCCGGTTTGGGCTGTGGTATACCTGCTGCCCCCATAGATCCTGCTCCCTGATAAATTGGATCATGAACCGACCCAATCAAAGGATCAGCAATATTCCGCTCATCCCAACGGCATATGGTTGCATCCAGCTCTACAAAACTAGCGTTTTCCTTAAAAGGGGAAAGAGGATTGTTGCGAGATTCCTCCAATACCAGACGAGCAACTGCAGTTTTTCCAATGCCTGGTGGCCCATATACAATTACATGCTGGGGATTAGGACCGCATAAAGCCGATCGCAGAATGGATATTCCTTCCTCCTGTCCAACCACATCATCAAAGGATTCCGGGCGACTCAAACTGGAAAGCGGTTCACTTAACTGAATGGCTCTCATTTTCCTTAGCTTGAGAGTTTCTTTCTCCGATTCTCGAACCAGCGTAACCTTCTTGCTCTGTTGACCTTTAAGCAAATTCCAGAAGTATATTCCGATGACAACGGCAAAAAATAACTGGATAAGATAGAGAAGCCAACCATACTGGATAAAAAAATCATTCATAAAAACTGTTCTCCTTTCCCAATAAACGTTGGTACTATTATTCCCAGCAAAGTGCATTTTCTCAGGAAAATTGAACAGTAAAAAAAGGCAGCTTATGCTGCCTTTTCCTTGTATTCATAAAATTTGCCTTAAAGGATTTTCTAGTTAACCTTTCGCTTGGCATCCACCGTAACCAATAACGGTTTCTCTTTTTTATCTATGACATCCCTGGTAATTACAACCTTAGTAACATCGATGCGAGAGGGTACTTCATACATCACCTCTAACATGACATCTTCAATGATCGCTCGCAATCCTCTGGCACCTGTGTTTCTCCGTAGAGCTTCTTCCGCTATGGAAAGCAATGCATCATCCTTAAACTCCAGATCAACCCCATCTAACTCAAACATTTTTTTGTATTGTTTAGAAAGAGCATTTTTCGGTTCAGTAAGAATCTGCACCAGCGAATCTTTATCAAGTGCATCCAACGTTACCACAATGGGAACACGCCCTACAAACTCTGGAATTAATCCATAACGTAACAGATCCTGCGGTAAAATCATATTAAGGATTTCACCGATTTTCTTTTCTTCTTTACTCTTAACCTCTGCACCAAAACCCATCACTTTTTCGCCCACGCGACTTTGAATAATCTTATCGATCCCTTCAAAAGCTCCTCCACAAATAAAGAGGATATTACTGGTATCGATTTGAATAAACTCCTGATGAGGGTGTTTTCTGCCTCCCTGAGGGGGAACAGAAGCCACCGTTCCTTCCAGGATTTTTAAAAGGGCTTGTTGTACACCTTCACCAGACACATCACGGGTAATACTCGGATTGTCTGTTTTTCTTGCAATCTTATCGATTTCATCAATGTAGACAATCCCTTTTTCAGCTTTTTCAATATCATAATCAGCTGCCTGTATGAGTTTCAGAAGTATATTCTCAACATCTTCACCCACATAACCTGCTTCGGTTAATGACGTAGCATCAGCAATAGCGCATGGTACGTTTATAATACGAGCTAGTGTCTGAGCCAATAAGGTTTTTCCACTGCCAGTAGGACCAAGCATCATGATATTGCTTTTTTGCAACTCAACATCATCAAGTTTCATACCCAGATTAATTCGTTTGTAATGGTTATATACCGCAACCGCCAGAGATTTTTTGGCTATATCCTGTCCAATTACATAATCATCCAGAATCTCTCTTATCTCCTGCGGCTTAGGGATTTCTCCCAATTCAAAACCAATGTCATCTACCAATTCTTCTTCAATGATCTCATTACATAATTCAATACATTCATCACAAATATATACACCGGGTCCTGCAACAAGCTTTTTAACCTGATCCTGTGTTTTTCCGCAGAAGGAGCATTTCAGTTGGCCTTTATCATCGCCGTATTTATGCATACGTCCACCTCTCTTTCAAGAAGGCTATTTCTTATTCGCAGTGTTCGATTGGTCGAAGACTTTATCTATGATACCATATTCCTTCGCCTCAACTGCAGACATAAAATAATCCCTTTCTGTATCTTGTTGGATTTCCTCCAAGCTCTTGCCTGTTCTTTCGGCTAAGATTTTGTTAATACTTTCTTTTATTTGCAGAATTCTCTTCGCCTGTATCTCGATATCGGTTGCCTGCCCCTGGGTTCCCCCGGAAGGTTGATGAATCATCACTTCTGCATTGGGAAGAGCATAACGTTTTCCCTTTTGTCCGGCAGCAAGAAGAAACGCTCCCATGCTGGCCGCCATTCCAACGCAAATCGTGGATACATCTGCTTTTATATACTGCATGGTATCAAAAATTGCCATTCCTGCAGTAATGGATCCCCCTGGACTATTAATATACAGATTAATATCTTTGTCCGGATTCTCTGCCTCGAGGAACAAGAGCTGAGCAATGATTAAATTGGACACATTATCATCAATCGCACTCCCCAGGAAAATAATACGATCCTTTAACAGCCTCGAATAAATATCATAGGATCTTTCTCCTCTGTTAGTCTGTTCTACAACCATCGGAACAAGGTACGACATTGTTACTCCCTCCTCACTAAAAAGTTATTCATCACTATCTTGATATATTATTCTTTTTCTTCAACAAATGCTTCTTCAGTTTCAGTTTCTTCTGCAACCGTAACAACGGCATGATCAACCAGATAATCCATAGCTTTATCCATTTTCAGGTTTTCAATTACTTTATCCAAAATCGGCGCAAAGTTTTCCTGGGCAGTTTCTACTTCCATCCCCATGCTAGCAGCAATATTCTCAATCTCTTTGTGTAATTCTTCATCGCTCACTTCAATACCTTTTTCTTCGGCTAATTTTTCCAACACAAAATTGGTTTTTGCAGTTGTTTCAGCTTCCGGTCTAAGTTCCCTCTTGAAATCCTCAACGGTGCTTCCAGTTATCTGAAAATACTGTTCAAGAGAGAGCCCTTGTGATGTCATTCTCTGTTCCATTTGCTCCATCATAGTCTCCAATTGCGCATCCACCACTGCCTCTGCAACAGTTACTTCACAAACATCCAGGGCAGCTATTATTGCCGCTTCCCTTTTCATGTTTTTTTCTTTCAATGACGACATTTCCAACAGATTGCTTTTTACATCTGCGCGCATTTCTTCCAGGGTATCGAAATTACTTACCTCCTGCGCAAATTCGTCATTTAGTTCCCTTAGTTCTTTGGTTTCTACCTTCTTAACCGTAACCTTAAAGACAGCTTCTTTGGAGGCTAATTCTTCAGCATGATATTCTTCTGGGAAGGTTACTTTGACATCAACAGCATCGTTCTTTTTGACCCCAATTAATTGCTCTTCAAAGCCAGGAATAAAGGTATCAGAGCCTAGAATCAGTTGATAATCTGTGCCTTCTCCACCCTCAAACGCAACATCGTCTACAAAACCTTTAAAGTCAATGGTGACTGTATCCCCAGATACAGCTTCCTCTTCCTTTTCTACAATTTGCGCATAGCGAGACCGCATGTCTTCTAAACGACTATCCACATCATCATCACTTACTTCGATAAGTGGAACCGTGATCTGCAATCCTTCAATTTCTCCTAAGGTCACTTCCGGTTTAACGGCAACACGAGCCTTGAAAATAACGGGTTTACCACCCTCAACCTCTACGACTTCAAAATCGGGCTGGGCAATGGCGTCAATTTTTAATTCTTCAACAGCCTGTTGATATGCATCTGGCACTACAAACTCCAGCGCATCTTCATAAAGGACTTCCTGACCGAAATGCGCTTCTAATAACTGGCGTGGTACTCTCCCTTTTCTAAAGCCAGGAATAGCGACCTGTTTAACAACTTTTTTGTACGCCTTTTCCAGCCCTTCCTCAAAAGTTTCAGCATCAATCTGAATCTCCAGATAGGCCTCACTGTTTTCTATTTTTTCTAACTTGGCGTCCATTTATGCTCCTCCTTACATAATTGAATTCGTTACGGCACCGCACATATGTTTGGTATTTACAAAGGAAGTCCAAACGGTAAACGTCCTTATTAAGCCCTTTGTCCCTAAAGAATGTAACCTAAATTCGCTAAAAATACAACACCTCGGCAAATGCCGAGGCATATCAAACCTATGGAGCGGAAGACGAGATTCGAACTCGCGACCCTCGCCTTGGCAAGGCGATGCTCTACCACTGAGCCACTTCCGCACAAAAACCGCTTCTTTATAAAGGATAAAAAAATTGCCTCCTGAAGTCAAGTGATTCCTTCCATCAATTATAAAATTTTTAAAATATTTTTCATGACATCCTAAATATATATATAACTCAACTTTTCGAGTTGACAACTAAAACAGGTACACTAGAGAGATTTGAGTCAATCAAGTGGGAAAGTTGAGTATATAATATACGCGCTTCATGCTACAAAATATATTATTACCATTTATTGTTTTATTTAATCCATCATTTATGGGGATGTTTTTCTTCCAGATAGTTTTTTAACAATGTCCCAAGTTTCAGCAAGAACACGCCCTGCATCCATTCGCTGTCTTCATCTGGTAATGAATCCTGTCGCAGAAATTTCACGAGTGTTTCTGGGTTACGTTCAAAAAACTCTCCCAAATCAATGACCATTTTACGTTCCATTTGCCGGGCATACTTGAGTGATGGTTCAAAGTGTTGCAATGAAACAATAAGATCCACTCCAATCAAGGACTTACGAATGTCACGGCCAAGTATTTCAATATCTTTTCCCGGAGGTACAACCAAAAACAAACAATTATGTTCTAGCAATAGATACCCCCATTGATAATCCCGTTCTTCATTGAACCTCCCCCAGATAAAGCTACTTCTATCAGGAGATTGATACAGCCTGGTAAAATGGCTGCATCCTCTCAATAAATCAGCCACCTTATTCTGATTCAAAATGTAGGCATATCGCCATTTGATCTGCAAAGGCTGATGGATTAAATGAAGTGCTTCATTTTCCAGGTCATTTATAGAAATAATATATGCCTTAAGCATTTGTGTTCCCCTTTTTTTTAAATAGGTCGGATCGCTAATATCATTTTGCTGCATTTCCTCCATA
>JAYEHK010000084.1:0-17120 GCA_034659475.1 Bacillota bacterium
CGTTTGATGTGGCGGGGGTTGGAAACGGGAAGATGACCCGCTTGAGGGGGACACTCACCCGAAAGGGGAGAAACGGCAAGGCCTCACAAGGTCTGCACTTTACCGCGCCTGCCCTCGACCCTACCTTTTGTCACCTTGCAAAGCATGGTTAACTAATAGAACAACCCGGGAAAAGGTGACAAAAGGACCGTCCCCGTGTCACCCTTCTTCCTAGATACAACAAACCCCGCTTTTAGCCTGAAAAGCTTAAAAGCGGGGTTAAATTTCTGTTTATTTATTTGCTCTGTTGTTTGGCGATTTCCTGGGCTACCAGGACCTTTCTATCGGGTTTGCCGACGCTGGTACGGGGGACTGCGTCGATAAACTCTACAAAACGAGGGATCTTGTATGGAGCCAGATGTTCACGACAGAAGGCAATTACTTCGTCTTGTGTCATGGTTTCACCTGGTTTCGGCACGACAAAGCATTTTACAGATTCACCCTGTTTTTCGTTAGGGATTCCTACGGTACAGGCTTCCATTACTTTGGGGTGCTTGAACATGACTTCGTCAATGTCTTTGGGATATACGTTAAAGCCGCTGACGATGATCATGTCTTTTTTACGATCCATGATAAATATAAATCCGTCTTCATCCATATAAACGATGTCTCCGGTATGAAGCCATCCATCCGTAACGGCATTGGCTGTTTCTTCTGGTTTTTCCCAGTACTCCGTGATGTTCTGTGGGCCTCTGGCAATCAGTTCGCCTAACTCACCTCTGGGCATGACTTTGGTTCCGGTTTCAACATCGACTACCACCAGATCAGTATCAGGCCACACCATTCCGCAGCTTCCAAACTTGCGTAATCTGAACATGGGGTTGAGGGTCAGCACATTAATGGTTTCTGACATGCCATAACCTTCCACAATTTTGCCACCGGTTAACTCTTCGAACTTCTGTAAGGTATTGACGGCCAGCGCTGCAGAACCAGAGAATATGCCGACTAAGGAACTAATATCAGTGTTGGAGATTTCAGGGTGATTAATTAGTCCGATGATCATGGCGGGAACGGCAGCGAAAATGTTTGGTTTATGTGTACTGATGTTTGCCAGGAGGTTATCCGGGGTGGGGACATCCACTAATACGATGGTTCCGCCTTCGTACATGCAGATAAGCACGTTGCCGTTGTAAGCGTAAATGTGGTTTAACGGAATGGCGCACAGGGTAATAAAGTCTACGGGGGGAACCCCAGGACGAAACCACTCTGATGTTCTTACTGCCTGGGTCATAATCATGGCATTGGTCAGAACGCAGCCTTTGGGGACTCCGGTGGTCCCACCTGTATACTGGAGTCTTGCTATATCAGTGGGGAGTACTTCAATATCAGTTTCAGTGTCTGCAGCTGATTGAAGGATTTGATCGAAATCAAAAATATTCTCTCCTGATGGAATCTCTTTGGTATAACCAGGGGCCTGAACGGCAATCACTCTTTTTATTGGGGTATCTGCATCGTCTAATGTTTGTATTGCTTTTTCTGCATGTGGTGCGATGGAGATGACTGTCTCAGCACCACAATCCTTAAATTGAGCTTTCAATTCTGTAACGGTATACAGATGATTGCAGGGAACTTCGATGGCGCCGATTTTAAAACATGCATGAATCGCGATCACATACGCAGGAACATTGGGGAGCATCACGGCAACGCGGTCACCCTTTTGAACACCCATATCCAGCAGTGCATTTGCTAACTGGCAAACCATTTTATAGGTTTCTTTATAGGTTAGTGTGGTATCACGCCAGATCAAGTAGGTCTTTTCTGGGAACTTTTCAACACATTTCTTAAAAAGATCCTTCATGGGAATATCTGGGTAAATTGGTTTTGCAGGGACGCCCTCGTCATATAATGCTTCCCACTTGGAACGCCATTTTGCTACGTCCTCATCAAAATCTTTTAACCACGGTTTTTCCATGCCATTCACTCCATTTCTTATTTTCTTATAATATTGATGAATTTGTTATAATATACATGTTAGTTATAAATATAATAATATCACACCGGGAAAGTTGATTCAATCATTTTAGTTGACGTATGCCCGTGTGTTTTTATATTTATGATAGTATTGAATACTTGGTTGTGGAAGGAAATAAAGGTGTGTGACACGGGACCGTCCCCGCGTCACCTGAGATAGGACGAATAGCAAAGGGAGATGAATGGGTCATCTCCCTTTGCTATTAAATATGTTTCAACACTAGTTCCCCGGTGTCACATCTCAGATCTCTTGCGATCACGGGGCATTTGACTTTGAGGAGGAAGTAGATGTTTTTATCTTTTTCATCACTGAGGGTCTCGTAGTTGGCCTGGCCTTTGGCGATGATGAGGTCGGCCTGGGTGAAGCGTTCCTGGAAGTCAGGTGAACAGAGGTCCAGGATAGTGCCAGGGGCATCACTGCCGTTATCAATTACGTTGACCAGTTCCGGGAGACCGGCTTCAATAGCATCTTCCATGGTAGCGTCGTTGATGATGGGTTTGCCTTTTACGACGTAGGTGACGTGGTCAAGTGGCATTTGCTCCAGAAGAAGACGGTCAAAGACGATTTCGCCGGCGTTGTCACCCAGGAATAGTATCTGGGTGGATTGTTCGATCGCGTTTGAGAGTTCTTCTGCTGTATTGCCCTGCAGTGCCTGGTTGAGACATTCGGCGACAGTTTCGCGGACTTCATCGTGCGTGATATTATTGCGAACACCAAAATCAATGATGTTTCCTGCGATGGATATTTTCGCTGCAGTTTGGAAGGGATCATCGGATTGCTGGATGGTTTTGCGCATTTCTTCTGCCATTTCCAGGGCCAGCTGATTGAAATCATGTTTCAGGGCCTGATAAGGGTCAGCGATATCTAATGCTTCTCTCACATATTGATGAATAAGGCGTGCCATATGCGGAGGGGTTTTATTGAGATCCATTACGGCCATTTCGGTTAATACCCGGCGAAGCACTTTTTCTTGGATGTCTTGGGATTCGGTCATCATACTTGCTGCTTCAACTGTCTGTCGCAACAGGCAGGCTACACATTCGTAATAGGTTTTCATGCTACACTCCTTCCTGATTCTCATGCTATTATACCCCAGATAATATTATGATACCAGATGAGACACGGGGACGTTTCATTTTGTCTCACATGTTAAAGCCTCTTCTGAATCACCGAGTCAAAGTGAGACATGTGAGACAAAATGAAACGTCCCCGTGTCTCATCCAGCCTGCCGTCCCCGTGTCACTTCGAGAACGATTTACTAGGTTATAACGAATCAATCTTATATAATGGTAACAGCGAGTGAAAGGAGATGAAAAGGATGAATAAAAAACTTTGGCTAATGTTTGGCATTATTTTCTTGCTGGTGATTTCGTTTGTCGTTAGTCCTGATGGTACAGGTTTTGATATGAAGACGATAGAGGGAGAGCAGGCATGGAATTATCAGGTCTATAAGGAGGGGAATACTGATCAGGGGGTGCTTGCGCTGCTGAATGTGTACGGGGTCATTACAAGTGGAAATACATCTCTGACGAATGAGAATGGATATGATCATGCCGTTTTTTTGCGAGAACTGGAGGATGCCTTCAGGGATCCGGATACCAGGGGTGTACTCATTCGAGTGAACTCGCCGGGTGGTGGGGTGTATGAAAGTGCCGAGGTGTACGAAAAAATTCTTGACTTAAAACAGAAGTATGATAAACCGTATGTGGTGTATATGGAACAATTGGCTGCTTCTGGCGGCTACTATATTTCTCTTCCTGCAGATGCCATCTATGCTAATCGGAATAGCATGACTGGATCTATCGGCGTTATTATATCGACGATCAATTACAACCAATTGGCCGAGAACATCGGTGTGGAAGAGGTCGTTTTCAAAAGCGGTCCCAACAAGGATATGTTGAACCCCATGCGGGCAATAACACCTGAAGAAGAGGCCATTATGACTGGAATTATGGCAGAATCTTATAATGACTTTTTTGAAGCCTTTATGCTTCATCGTGAACTATCCAGGGAACAGGCCCTGCCCCTTGCAGATGGACGGATCTATACGGCTCGCCAGGCCCAAGCAGCGGATCTTATTGATGAAGTGGGGGATCTTGATCAAGCCATTAAAGGGCTGTCTGATCTTGCTGGACTGGAAGATTCGCGGGTTGTTGAATATTTAACGACGCCCTTGAGTCCTTTTGACAAACTGTTGGGGATTGTCGAAGAAGGACCCCGGTTCCAATGGATGCTGTCCAGGATAGGTTTAGGTCTGAATGCTGCTAATAAATTAGAATTTACCTCGGCATCCCCCTATCCTCGGGCCATGTATATTTCTCATTGGAACTAATATTGGCATGCAAAGAGAGGAGGGGATTCTGTGACTGATGAAGGTTTCATATTAAATGAGGATACTGGACGCATAGATGAAATATTGGCTCCCAGCGAAGAGTCTCTGGAGCCAACTAGGTATAGGCTGGCTGTTGTAAGGGCTCGTGTGGCAGCTTTTCTGATTGACCTGATCATTGTTGGATTATCGAATCTGGTATTGATGACTTATTGTGGCTTTGGAGCCTGGGAGCATGTGCTTTCTGTTAATTCTTTATTCCTGGGTCTTACGGCGAGCATATATTTTATTCTTTTTACACGTTATTATGCTCAAACCCCTGGTAAAATGCTCCTGAGAATCAAGGTGGTGAAAAAGGACGGCAGTGATATGGACTGGAAAACCGTGATGATTCGCGAGCTTTTTGGCAAGATTGTTTCTCAACTGAGGTTTTTTTATCTGGGTTATCTTTATTGTATTTTTTCCAGAACGAATCAATGCTGGCATGACTTATTTGCTGATACTTATGTGATAAAGCTAACTAAAGCGGAAAAAAATCGCTATGTTACTCTGGGATAAATATTTGTTTGCTGGGAAGATGACGGTATCTGACGGGATTTACATACATAGGATCTAACTAAACATGAAACAATAACGATCAAGAACGTGGAAAAACAACTTATTTAAAGGGGAAGGATGAGGTGCAATGAACAAAGCGAGGACAAACTTTATCATTGATGCGGTGATGTTTCTGGGGATGATGGCTTTAGTTGGAACGGGATATGTGCGCAAATATGTTGTTTTGAGTGGTTCCGTATCTCGTGAGGTTTATGGGCGAAAGGTTCATATGGCATTAATGGGGGTTGATCGTGATGGATGGTCTGTGATTCATCTCTATCTGGGATATTTTCTATTGGCCTTGCTGGTTCTGCATATTGTCTTACACTGGAAACAAATCAAGGCGATCTACAGCAAATGGATTCCGGATTCAGGTACGCGTTTGGTGATAACGATTCTTTTTGTGATTATAAGTGTTTTGTTGGTTATTTTTCCGTTTATTATTAGTCCGGTGATCATATGAAAAAATTTTGAAAGTATAGGAGCTGAAGAATTGTTTACTGTTATGCAGAGTAGGTTCAGATCATTATTAATTGGAATCATTGTAGTCTTTGTTGTATTCACTGGCAGCAGTGCAGTATGGGCAGCGGACGTGCTGGAGTTATCCTCTTCATCCCCGGTTAACGTTGTCATCAATGGGGAAGAGATGGTAACGGAGGGAGAATCAGAGGAATTGATGCAACCTCTGCTCATCAATGGGCGCACTTATTTGCCGATTCGGGCCGTGGCCGAGCAGTTAGATGTTCCCATTTTGTGGGTTCCGGATAGTCATACGGTATATCTGGGTGATCTTCGTTTGAGTTCCAACCCCTTGTTGAAGGAATGGGACATGCCTCCGTTTGATCAGATTCAACCGGATCACTTTATGCCTGCGTTGGAGTATGCAGTGGCCAGTCAAAAAAATGAAGTAAATGAGATTACGCATAACCCGGCGAGACCAACCTTTGAAAATACCATTGAGGCGCTGGAGCGTACTGGACAGTTGTTGAATAAGATAGAACACATTCTCTATCTTCTGCAGGCGGCCAATACTAACCCCGAGTTGCAGGAGGTGGTGATGAAGGCTTCGGTTCTTCTGACAAACCATGGGAGTGATCTGCTCTTTAATGAAGCGCTTTTTGACAGGGTTGAAGAGGTGTATAAGGAAGCTAATAGAGACGAATTAAGTGGGGAGCAGCTTACACTTCTCGAGAATACGTATCGCAATTTTGTGCAAAATGGGATCAATCTGAACAAACAGGAAAAGTCCCGTTTGCGTGGAATTGACAATCAATTGGCGAGTTTGTCTAATACCTTTTCTCGTAATCTGCTGGCAGATACCAATGCTGCTTATTTACATATGACGGATGAGAAGCAGGTGAAGGGGATTCCCGACTATGTCCGGGAGAATGCGGCTGCAGAGGCCAGCAGGCGGGAACTGGATGGATGGTGTTTTACAACGGAGCCCTATGTGGTGAGTAGTGTTTTGACGTATGCGGATGATCGCGCAACAAGGAAGCAAATGAAGGAAATGTATGGTTCGCTGGGCACGCGTGATGTGGAGCATGATAACCGTGAGGTGATCCCGGCAATCGCCAATCTGCGCCTGGAAAAGGCAAATATCCTGGGGTATTCTACGTATGCTGATTATGTTCTGGGTGATCGTATGGCGCAAAATAAGGAAACGGTCATGTCTTTCCTGGATCAAATGGTTGCGGTTTCCCTGCCTGCTGCCAAAAAGGACCTGGAGGAATTACAGGTGTATGCAGAAGAACAGGGGGTTAAGGATACGTTGGAGTGTTATGATTATGGCTATTATGAGCATAAGTTAACGGAAGAACGATACGATTTTGATCGTGAAGCCGTAAAGGATTATTTTGAACTGGGCCGGGTGAAAGAGGGCGTATTTGAACTGGTGAAACGCCTGTACGGATTGCGATTTGTAAGGAACGAAGAGGTTAGCGTGTATCATCCGGATGTGGAAGTGTATGAAGTCTACGATGATAATGATCGATTTATGGGCAGGTTTTATCTGGACTTTTATACCCGGGAAGGGAAATCAGGTGGGAATTGGGCTACGGTATTCCGAAGTCAGGCAAAAATAGATGATCAGGATGTGCTTCCCGTGATCAATCTGGTCTATAATTTCCCGACGGCTACAGATGACAGGCCGTCTCTGCTTTCGTTCGGTGAGGTGAGTAACTTCCTGCATGAATTTGGGCATGGACTCCATTTCCTGCTCTCTGATGTAGAATACGCCAGCCTTTCTTCCAGCGGAAGTATTATATGGGACTATGTTGAAATGCCTTCCCAGCTGATGGAAAACTGGAAATATGAAAAGGATTTTCTCTATCTGTTTGCCAGACATTATGAGACAGGCGAGATGATTCCGGATGAGATGGTGGAAAAATTACAAACCATGCGTACGGTTCGTAATGCGAGCGGATTTTTGGGACAGCTGCAGTATACGTTGCTGGATATGGACTGGCATACGATCGAGCAGCCCTATACAGGAACGGTGGAAGCTTTCGAAATGAATGCGCTGGAGGATATTCGGATTTTTTCGGTGATGGAATGGACCCTTATCAGTCCTTCCTTTAGTCACATCTTTGATGGAGGCTATGCAGCCGGGTATTATGGGTATCTGTGGGCACAGGCGCTGGATGCAGATGTCTTTCAGGTCTTTAAAAAGAACGGTTTATTTGATCGAAAGACAGGAGAAGCATTCCGACAAAAAGTGCTTTCGAAAGGATATAGTGAAACACCAATGAAACTCTTCAAAGATTTCATGGGCCGTGAACCGTCAGTGGATGCCTTGATGGTTCGAGAAGGATTTAAATAGGACGACATAGCGAGGAGCGGGCGGATGACACAGGGGGACGGTCTTGGTGTGTCATTTTATTCTATCAATGAACCAGTTTAATTCAATATTCCCAATGCTAGTGGAAAACATAATTAATCTGTTATAACCAAAATGACACACCAAGACCGTCCCCCTGTGTCATCCTGTGTCATCCCGGGCATAATAAAAAACCTATGATAGCTATTGAGTGTTGTCATAGGGTTTTATCTTTTTATCAGAAGTTATTTCTTGGGTGGCTGCCAGACTTCCCATACCTTGCCGGCTAATTGGGGGGAAGGCTTGAGGGTTGCACCGCCTTCTTGCCAGCCTGAGGGTATTACCTCTCCGGTAGCGCGAGTATGCTGAAATGCCTTGACCTGGCGAAGCAGTTCTTCTGGGTTTCTGCCTACCGGTGGGGAGAGTATCTCTGCGGCTTGAATGACTCCGTCCGGGTCAATGAGGAAACGTCCTCTTACGTTAACGCCTGCCTCTTCATCATATACGTCATACATGGTGCCGATGGTTCCTCCGCGGTCAGATAGCATCGGGTAGGGAATCCCGCCGTCTACCATCTTGGACAGCTCGGTTTCATTCCATACTTTATGGGAGAAAACACTGTCTACACTCATAGATAATACTTCTACATCCAGTGCCTGGAGTTTATCATAGCCCACGGCTATGTGTGAGAGCTCGGTGGGTCATACGAAGGTAAAGTCTCCGGGATAGAAACATAAGACAACCCATTTTCCGAGGTAATCGCTGAGATTTACTCTGGTGATTTTCCCCTGAACAAAGGCATCTGCTGAGAATTGGGGTGCTTTTCTACTAACTAACATCATAGACCTCCTTCCATTATTTACCGAAAAAAAGATGCTTTATTAAATGAATTATAGTGCTTTTTGACGAAGGAATCAAAGAAATGCTGAATGTTATCTGGTAGGTATAGGTTTATCTTATTCATTGTATAACTCGCTTTCTATGCGGATACAAAGTTGCGGCCTTTTTCTTTTCCGCGGTAGAGGGCTTCATCTGCTGCTTTTAGAAGGATATTGGGATGATTGCCCAGAGATGGTCTTTGACAGGCTATTCCGAGACTGATGGTAATCATTTTATAGGGAGAACCAGGGTTTTTTATATTGAGATCCATTACTGCCTGTCGCATCATTTCGGCCATATGTGTGGCATCGGATTTATTCAGATGTGGCAGAATAACGACAAATTCGTCTCCGCCATATCGTGCTATCAGGTCTCCTGGACGCCGTAAAGTTTGACTTAATGTTTGGGCGACTGATACCAGGCAATCATCCCCGGCCTGGTGACCAAACGTATCATAGTTCTGTTTGAAATAATCAATGTCAAGCATGATAAGGGACAGCTCTGTGTTCTCGCGAATTGATCTTCGCCACTCCCGGTTTCGCGCATCAATAAAATAACGGAGATTAGGTAGCCCGGTTAAAACATCCAGATAGGACAGGCGTTCTAGTTGCTGATTCAGGTGTTTAATTTTATCCATGGCTACAGATGCATCGCGCAGTTCCTGAAGTTCAGTGATATCGCTGAATACGACCGTAACGCCGACAACTTCACTTTCATCACTCTCGGTTATTTTCAAAAACGAGGTTGTGACAAATAGAGATTTTATTGTATTACCGTTAAAATACGTGCAGATTTTATGGTGACTCATAGATGATTCATACACTGCATCCAACACTGTCTGGTTAAAAGCGTCATTTTCAGGGTGCTGGATAAAGACGTTCGAGTATTTTTTATTAATAATATTTTTTTTATCTATGTCGAGGATCTTTTCCGCTGCCGGGTTAAACGTTGTAATTGTACCTGTATCATCAATGGTCAAAACACCATCATGCATATTATCGATGATGTGCTGAAATATATAGGAACTATGTAAAATACGTTTATAAAGCATTGACGAACACCACTTTCCTTAGACTTTCTATAGTTTATCATATGGTGACACGGAATGCGTGTATTAAGGGGACGGATCTTGCCTGGTGAAGCGAACAAAATAATGCCGTCCCGGTAATCAAATTGATCAGTAAGGACGGCATTGAGTCAAGGGAAATGCTTACTTGACTTGCTTTTTCATCGATGCTTTAGGAATATAGTTCCTCGATGAACTCACGGTATTTTTGCCTTATTATATGCATCCGCATTTTTTGCGAAGGAGTGACTTTCTGCTCTCATCAAACTCCGCTATATCACCGGTTTTAAACCAGCCATCTTCAGTAAAGCTCTTCGCATTAGCTGCGGGATTTTTATAATAGCTGGTAATAATACCATGACCACGAATCAGCAGTTCCCCGTCATCCGCCAGCTTCGCTTCTGTTCCTGGGTCCAGTTCCCCTGTCCATCCCATTCTGGCGCAATCTGCATTACTCTGGGCCATGCAGGAGGTAGATTCAGTTGAGCCGTAACCAAACTCTAGCGCCCAACCGCCCATGCCGGTAAACTTACGCTGAAGTTCTGCTTCTAAAACTGATCCACCTATAGTGATATCCCATACGCGTCCACCCAGGGCGTTTTTGATCCGGGAATAAACGTTATTATTAGCGGCTATCCATTCTTCACGAAGACTTCCGTTTAATTGATCTTCAAAGGGTATGGTCGTATCGATTACTCCATGTTCATTTTCCAATGCATAGGTAGCTCGCAGCGCTACATCCATGGCCCAGTCCCAGGCTTTTTTGCCTATTTCAGTAGCCGAGAAAGCACGCTCGAAACCAAGATATATTCTTGAAACAAGCCGCGGAACCAGGGTGATCCAAGTAGGTTTAATGGCCTGGATATCACTTAGAATAGTAGCAGGTGAGTCAACATAACCAATCATTGCTCCGCATGACAACGGTCCATAATAGGAGTTGATTTTTTCGAGTATATGTGACATGGGTAAAACACTCATAGCTACTGTATTGTAGTTCTGCGAATGCTTATGAAGAGCGACTCCTTTTTGTCCACGATAGCTTGCCCATAGGATATCCTTGTGGGAATGAAGAACACCTTTCAAATCAGCAGTAGTTCCTGAGGTATAAACCAGTATTGCAGGACTGTCAGCAGTCAAACTACTCAACCTTTCTTTAATCAACCCACAGCAGTCCTGCCTATTATCTGCCCCCAGTTGCATCAGTTCATCCAGACCGAAAATATCCTCGCCGTTACCAACAAAGCCTTTTTCCATGCATATTAATGCTTTAACACCAGGCATTTCATCTTTGTATTTCAACGTATCAAATAATAATTCCCTGTCACCTAACATCAGCCATTTCATTTCGCAGTGAGTCGCAATCTCTACCGTTTGCTTCTTGGAAAGACTGGGATAAACAGATGTGCTCACAGCTCCAGCAAACAAAAGACCAAGATCTGCCCAGGCCCAGCGGGCACAGGTATGGGCTTTAATCCCAACAAAGTCCTCGCTTTGGACGCCAATTTGCATTAAACCTATAGCGATATTCTCCACCCTGTTAACTAATTCGTTATAGGTTATTACCTTCCATTCCCCATCCTCTTTGAACATATTTGCCGGACGCAGGCCCAAATTTACCTGGATATTATAAAGCATCTGGGGAATAGTATCTGTTTGCTCAATAAAAACGTCCAGCAAGTCCTTTGTACGTTCCAATAAAGACATCT
This sequence comes from Bacillota bacterium, assembly GCA_034659475.1. Taxonomy (GTDB): domain Bacteria; phylum Bacillota; class Syntrophomonadia; order Syntrophomonadales; family Syntrophomonadaceae; genus JAYEHK01. The sequence goes on from JAYEHK010000084.1 coordinate 11,407, forward strand.
AATCACTCCTTCTTGATTATATTATTTTGTAATGAGTTATGCCTGCATTGCCAAATATTGTTTATTTTAAAAATAATTATATCACAGTGAGATATTTTGTGGCACTATATCTATGGAATTATTTTACTTAATATTAAATTTGTTCAATGGAATGCCTGCCTTATACCGCTTGACGAATTTGTAATCTTTTGGCCAAATTCTTTCTCTATTCATGCCTTAACAGTAGTATAAGGGGGTAATTTCCTCTCCCTTACTCATCAACACGTCTTCTAATAATATTTCCCATCAATAGAAAAATGAGCTAGGGACTTTCCCTCTGCGTCATGGTGTGATAAAATATCAGCAATATGATCGTTTATGTTGAAAATTACACATAATTTTTGAGGAGGAATAATTATGACGGATGCTTATAGGGGGATAAAGTATGAAACCATCCTGGCATGGGTAAAAGACGGAATCGGTTTTATGAAGTTTAATCGTCCAGAGGTAATGAATGCCGGTAATGCACTTCTTACTAAGGAAGCCGCCGAAGTTTTAAATGCTTTCAGTGCAGATCCCGAGGTGCGGGTCATCCTCGTTCATGGCGATGAAAATGTATTCTGTGCCGGTGCTGATCTCTCGGAAGTACAGAATTTTACTGCGTTTGAAGCCCGTGATTATATTGAAAAAGCCGGTTATGCAATATATGCTATTGAGGATAACCATAAACCAGTTATCACTGCTGTTAGAGGACTAGCTCTTGGCGTGGGGTTGGAAATTGTTCTTGCTTCTGATATCCGTATTTTTGGTGAAAATGTAACTTGCGCTGCACCGGAAATTAACCTCGGAATCATACCGGGATCAGGAGGAACACAGAGAATGCCACGGAATATGTCAATAGGTCTAGCAAAACAATACATATTAACCGGAGACTTTTTTGATGCACAAACTGCTTATCGGTTAGGTATTGCCAATATGGTTGTTCCCACAGAACAGGTTATGGAGCAAGCCGTTAAAATGGCGAACAAACTGATCAAAAAAGCCCCGCTGGCTCTTCGTGAAGCGAAACAAGCCATTAACATGTCTATGAATTCTGATATTAAAGCCGGCTGTCAAGCTGAACAAGAAGCCTGGGGGATGCTCTTTTCTTCCGAAGATCAAAAGGAAGGGATGAAGGCCTTTATGGAACACAGAAGGGCAGTATTTCACGGTAGATAATGATAAGAATCCAAGTAAAGGCACCTTCTTTATGAAGGTGCCTTTTTCTATGAGAGGGTAGTGCTGAGTCAAGGGGACAGTCCCCTTGATGCTTTATTTGCAATAAGATATCCTTTAACTCATCCTATTGTTTCCTTTTTCAGCACTCGATTCCTGTAACATTGTGTTAAAATATGTCCAGATATAAAATATATTGAGATGTAATTTTTTGTTGAATTAATTTGGTTTTGGCCCAGCTAAGATAGGAGATGTAATTTTTGTGGATACTGCAAAGGTATTATCGGCATTAACATTGATTAATGATAGGGTTTATCTTCCCATTGTTCTGGAGTATCTGAAAGGGATCAGTCTTCAACTGGGGTTTGACCAGAAGGCACGGCAGCACATAGAAATCGCTGTGGAAGAAGCTGTGTTTAACGTGATTGAGCATGCGTTTTCTCCCGGGGAAAAAAGCAGCTATAACATACAATGCTTGCAAACAGCGATGGGGATGGAGATTCGAATTGCTTGACTATATTCGGGTGCAGCATGAAATGGATTGGAGGTAGCGTAGTGGATCTTTCAAAACGCAGCAAGCAACAGATTTTTATTGCAGTCACCTGTGCATCCTTTCTGGCCACTTATATTGGCTCTGCCCTCAACGTCGCCTTGCCTGCAGTGGGGCTCGACCTGGGGATGTCGAGGGGGGAGTTGTCTTATCTGGTGACCCTGTACCTCCTTTCCAGTGCGGTGTTATTGGTGCCTTTTGGCAAACTGTCTGATCTTTATGGAAAGAAGAGAATTTTTCTGGGCGGAATGATCGTATTCCTGATTTATTGTGTTATGGCGGCCACGGCCTTCGCAGGCTGATTTCTCCTGCTTGCCAGTGTGATCGGCGGGATTGCTACGGCCATGTTTTACAGCAATATCGTGGCGATTATCGCGGAGGTCTTTCCACCGATGGAAAGAGGGAGGGCCCTCGGCATTAATGTTGCGGTTGCCTATATTGGACTTAGCACCGGGCCGTTTATCGGCGGGATGATGACACACCAGTGGGGGTGGAGGAGTATATTCGTTCTTTCCCTGCCCATTGCCCTGGTTGGATTTGTTCTGGGGTGGAAAAACATGACTGCCAGTCAGCGGTCTGATGAAGATAAGTCATTCGATCTATGGGGTTCGGTCATCTATGTGGCCGTGCTGGCTTTGTCAGATCGGCATGATCCACGCTGGCTGGCTTCCTTTGGGATGGCCGTAACGGGTTCCTGTCTGTTCGCTTTCAGTCTGTTACATATTGGCTCGACGTTATTGACAATCGTGGTGATCCTTATGGTTATGGGCTCAGGTTTTGCCTTCTTTGTTGCACCTAATAACAATGCGATTGTGAGCTCCGTGGGAGCGGAACAATATGATTTGGCATCAGGAATTCTGGCCACCGGAAGGATTCTCGGAATGTCAATGAGCATGGCGATTACGACCATGATTCTGAATATAATGAGCGGAAGCAATGCTGGTTAGCAGGCTTTCTTAGGCGGGTTTCAGCTCAGCTTCAGAGTGTTTGCCATCCTCGCAATATTCGGCATTGCTGCATCGCTCTCCCGGGGGAAAAAATAAATAGAGGACCAGGCTTGAACTATTAACTTATTTGTCAAAGTTGCTGGCCCAAAATAGAAAATACACCAACGTGTTAAGGGGACATTTATTTTACCATATATGGTTATTTCACAGTAACCAAAAAAGCACTGCCTTAGCAGTGCTTTTGAATATTCACAAAATGAATGGATGAAGTTAGTCTTCCAGTACCCGCTTAAGAAAGGTTTTGGTTCTTTCATTGCTGGGGTTGTTAAAGATGACCTCGGGGACATCATCTTCTACGATGACGCCCTTATCCATAAATACGGTCCGGTTGGACACATCACGGGCAAAGGCCATTTCATGCGTAACTACCAGCATTGTCAGTCCACTCTTGGCAAGACTCTTCATGACCTTGAGCACCTCGCCCACCATCTCCGGGTCCAGGGCACTGGTAGGTTCATCAAAGAGAAGCGCTTCCGGCTCCATGGAAAGGGCTCTGGCAATGGCAACGCGCTGTTTTTGTCCACCGGATATTTGATTGGGTTTGGCAGTGATATATTGTGACATACCAACCTGGTCTAAATATTCCATCGCTGTTTTCTTCGCAGTCGCAGCATCCCTTTTTAATACCTTAATCTGACCAACAACGCAATTGTCGAGCACGGTGAGATTGTTAAACAGATTAAACTGCTGAAAAACCATCCCCATTTTTGCTCTGTAAACTGCATTGGACATACCATGTTCCAAGATGTTTTTGCCGTGATATAATATTTTCCCGCTCGTAGGTATCTCAAGAAGATTCAAACAACGTAAAAGGGTAGATTTACCTGAACCGCTGGCACCAATGATGCACACAACCTCACCCTTATTGACAGAGAAATTGATATCTGTTAATACTTCGTTTTCTCCAAAGGACTTTTTCAAATGTTGTATTTCAATGATTTTTTCCATCTAATCTCTCTCCCTGTCCACAATCTTAATTTCCGCCTCAGGTACAGTCTGTGAACCATGAATGGTATATACAGATGGACCTTCGAGCTTTTTCTCGAAATATCTGAGTATGCGAGTGACAGTAAATGTCATAATGAAATACATGACACTAGTAATCGTAAAGGTTTCAAAAAATCTAAAGTTAGCACCCGCCGCTGTTTTCGACTGGAAGAAAAGCTCCACAACTCCGATAACACTCAGCACAGAAGTATCTTTGATATTAATGACGAACTCGTTGCTCAGTGCTGGCAGAATTAATCGGATTGCCTGGGGCAGAACAATGCTGAACATCGTTTGGGAGTGGGTCATACCGATGGAATGAGCCGCTTCAAACTGACCTTTGTCAATTGATAAGATACCGCCACGAACAATTTCCGCCATATAAGCTCCGGTATTAATAGAAACAATAAAAATTCCCGCATAAAGCATTGTAAGTTGGATACCAAAAACCATCGCAGCACCATAGAAAATAACCATGGCCTGTACCATCATAGGTGTTCCCCGAAAAATTTCAATATAGCACAATAATAATAAATCAACGACCTTCAAGACAAACCTCTTGATTGGTCCAGTGGTGTTGTCAATTGGAATAGTGCGAATTACTCCTATGACAATACCAATGCCAAAGCCTATTATCGTACCGGTTAGAGCAATTATTAAAGTGATACCAGCCGCTTTTAAGAAAAACGGCCAGTTTTGTAACCATATAAATAAAACCCAATCAAAAAAAGGGCTATCTGGAGTCACTGACATCAATATTTATACACTCCTGTTTAGCTGCGTCGTTTAATTCGAGGCAGGCTGATTTTTAATAGCACTGTCCATCAATGCCGTTCTTTTTTCTTGTGAAACACCCGCTAAAACTTCGTTAATTTTTTCTACAGTTTCTGTACTCCCCTGTTTCAGACCAACAGCAATGGCAACATCATCATCGGAAGCTTCAAACCCTTTGCCTTCATCAAATACGACCATTGCAAACTTTGGATTTGCTGCTGTCGCAGAAATACCCTCGGGTCTTTCTGAAACGTACCCATCAATGATACCTGATTCTAAGGCTACTCGTATAGCTGGAAAATCTTCCATCGCTGTCTTTTTTACCACATCATTGATTTGGTCAATGACAGAATAGTGGAAAGTACTAAGCTGTGCAGTTATATTTGTTCCAGCGAAGTCCTGTATATCTGTAGCATTCTCATATTCAGATCCTTTTTTGACAACCATCACAAGGTCAGAACGATAATAATTATCGCTAAAATCAATTGTCATTTTCCTTTCAGCAGTTGGAGACATGCCAGCAATTATGGCATCGATAGTTCCAGACTGAACAGCGGGAGGCAAACCAGCCCAGGCAGTTTTGACAACAACCAGGTCTTTACCCAGACCATCAGCTATAATCTTGGCAATTTCAATATCATATCCGCCAGCAAATTCTTCACTCCCTGAAATGGGAACAGCACCATTAGAATCATCCGACTGTGTCCAGTTAAACGGAGCATATCCGCATTCGAGACCAACCTTGAATTCATTTGATTCGTCATTGGCTTGCTCTGAATTACCGCAGCCAACCGTAGAGATACACAGACCCAGCACGAGGGTTGCACACAATAACAACTTTAACATTCTTTTCATTTCTTTTCATTTCTTTTCCCCTCACTTACTTTTAAAATTTTCTGCATATATTTTAGGCTATCGATTTACCCTTTATTTATGTATTCGTAATGTAGAATAAAGAATTATCTCTGGATTCATTTGGAGTGAAACAATAACCGTTGCAGTGTATTAATATTAACATAAAAATTGGTCCGTGGGGGGGATTTGTAAGGATAATAATTTACCAACCTGGAATTCTATAGGGGGCACAGTGACGCAGGGGGACGGTCTTGGTGTGTCATTTTATTATGTAGAGGATCGGTTTCATTTAAAGACAAGAATGTTGGTGAAAAAAGCTTTAAATCTCTTATTACTCAAAATGACAC
>JAYEHK010000085.1:0-17103 GCA_034659475.1 Bacillota bacterium
ACTTCCAGTTCTTTTTGCAGTTTTTCCAGTCTGCAGGTTTCATCTTCATGCTTCAAGTCTGTACATGCGATGACATTATCGGCCAGTTGTGCAGCAATCATCAGGTCTTCTTTTCGTTCACCGGGATTTAATATCAAATAGTCGTAATTCAGATTTTGAATCATGTCGAGTACATAATCTGACTCGAAAATAGTGGCTTCCGGATGACTTCCCAGGTATAAAACATCTATGCCCAGATCTGATTGATAAATGTGATCCATGATTTCCTGAAGATCTGGATACAGGTTTACTGATTTTACTTGATTCAATTCTATGCCCAGCCAATGATACAATTTCATATTTGAATTAAGATTGCAGACTAATACTTTAAGGCCCTTATTACAAAGCCCAACAGACAGATTAACAGCCACTGTCGTTTGACCTGTGTCGGTATGACTGGACAAAAGACTGATGATTTTCATGGTTCAAACACCTCCTGTAAACATCATGGGTATCTTTTAAAACTTTATTATTATCAGTTTATCTAATATTGTGTTTCATTTATACTCTTTAATGATAACAAAGTAAAGCTGTCTGGAGAAAAAATAATAAATTAGGGTTCAAAAAGTGAATAAACGTGGAAAAAAGGACCTTTGCAGGTTGGCAAAGGTCCCGGAAATTAATCAGTGCAAAGCAAGGAGGTAAAACATCCGATATTTCGAAGTCGCTCCTGTCTAATTCGCAGTAGTTCATTAACAGGAAGCTGTACAATTTCATCCAGGTGTTTTTTAACGGTTGAGTTTATACCCTGATAACATTTGGCAGGATCCAGATGAGCACCTCCAGGGGGTTCTTCAATGATTTCATCAATGATTTGCAGGTGGAGGAGATCCTGCGCTGTTATTTTCATGGTGTTGGCCATTTCTTCTACCTTATCAAGGCTTTTCCACATAATAGATGCACAGGCCTCTGGAGAAGCAACAGAGAAAACAGCATTGGAAAGCATAAGGGTGCGATCCGCGACTGCGAGAGCCAGTGCTCCTCCGCTGCCTCCCTGTCCAATCACAATAGAAACAATGGGCGTACGAAGACCGGTAAGAGCCATCAGGGTTCGAGCTATTGCCGAAGCCTGGCCGCGTTCTTCTGCGGCCATTCCTGGATAGGCTCCCGGGGTGTCAATAAAGGTAATCACTGGTCGTTTAAATTTCTCTGCCTGCAAAAGAAGACGCTGGACTTTTCGATAGCCTTCGGGATGAGGCATGCCAAAGTTGAAACGGATATTGTCACGGGTATCTTTTCCTTTGCGATGACCAATAAATGTTACCGGTTTATCCTCCAGCGAGCCAATACCGCCAATGATTGCGGCATCATCTCCGAATAGACGATCTCCGTGGAGTTCCACCCAATTCTCACATAGGTGTTCAATGAAGTCTTTGCTGCCCGGGCGGTCTGGATGACGACTCAGGAGTGTTTTTTCCCAGGGTGTGAGATTTTTATATTTTTGTTTTTTTAATTCGTCAAGTTTTATCATAACGGCCTCAATTTCTGTTTCGAGATCCAATTGCATTTCGGTTGCAGATGCTTTTAATTTGTGAATAGTATTCTTTATTTGCAGATGATTTGCTTCGTAATCAAAATTTCGTTTATTCATGTTTTTCTACCCTATGCAGCTTTAATAGATTGTGAAGTGTTGATCGAATATGGTGCCTTTCTACCACGAGATCAACCATGCCGTGTTTGAACAGAAATTCTGCTCGCTGGAAATCATTTGGTAAGCGATGACCGATGGTTTGTTCAATGACTCTTGGTCCTGTAAAGGCAATCAAGGCACCGGGTTCAGCCAGGATGATATCGGCCAGGGAAGCGAATGAAGCGGAAACTCCGCCTGTTGTTGGATGGGTTAGAAGCGTTACAAACAGCAAACCAGCTTCATGCAGTTGACGAATGGCTTCACTGGTTTTGGCCATTTGCATCAGTGCTAGTATGCCTTCCTGCATACGTGCTCCACCAGAGGCTGTACAGAGAACCAGTGGACAATTGTTTGCGATGGCTGCTTCTGCCGCCCGGCAAACCTTTTCCCCTACGACGGAACCCATACTTCCCATCATAAAACGGGTATCCATGATGCCGATGATGAGGGGCATTCCACCAATGGTTGCTGAACCGGTCACAATGGCTTCTCCTAAAGCGGATTTCTCACTGGCCTGTGTCAGCTTCTGCTGATAATCAGGAAAATCTAAGGGATCAACAGTTGCTAAATCAGCGTCCATTTCCTGAAAACTGTCTACATCGATGATCATCTGCATACGTTCTTGTGCGCCGATAGGGAAATGATAACCGCAATGACGACACACCTTAAGAGGGGCTAGCTCAAGTTCGCGTAAACATCCTGGACAGATGCGCTCAGGTTTTGGTAGTTTGTCGTCCTTATTGGCAGGAACAGTAATCGATGCATATTTGTGCTTTTTGCTTAAAGAGTGGATAAACATATTGATTGTTTACTCCTTTTTTTCTAGGGCAAACAGGAATTCACCACCACAAACAAACTGGTTGTCAACGAGGATCTGTCCTTTTGCCTTTCCTATGCTGCCCCGCAGGGTGGTCATTTCGGTTGTAATTAACAGGCTGTCCCCGGGAATGACCTGGCGTTTAAAGCGAATTTTGTCAACCCCTGCCAGGAAGGCTAAATGTCCCTGCAGCTTCTCATCACTTAACATGGCACAGGCTCCAACCTGTGCCATCGCTTCAATCATGAGCACCCCAGGCATGATAGGCTTTCCTGGGAAGTGTCCGCTAAAATGAGGCTCATTTATGGTCACGTTTTTGATGCCTACCGCTTTTTGGCCGGGAATCAATTCGATAATTCGATCCACCAGCAAAAAGGGATAGCGGTGAGGCAATATGTTTAATATTTCGTCTATATTCATTATTTCACCTATTTATATGCACCGATAATCAGTGCAGCGTTGTGGCCCCCAAAACCCAAAGAATCAGAAAGGGCATATTGAATTGCCTTCTTTTTAGTTGTAAGGGGGACATAGTCAAGGTCACACTCTGGATCTGCCGTTGTCAGATTGAGCGTAGGGGGGATCTGTTGGTGGCGCAGGGCCAGTGTAGTTGTGATGAGTTCAATAGCGCCTGCTGCACCTAGCGTATGACCAGTATGGGCTTTAATCGAACTCACACTCAGCTGATAGCTATGTTCAGCAAAGGTTTTTTTAATGGCTGTTGTCTCCATCAGGTCATTTAATTTTGTCCCTGTACCATGAGCGTTAATATAATCAATGTCTGCAGGTTCTAACCCAGCAGTTTGAAGTGCCATTTTAAAAGCCAGCGCTGCACCATTTCCTTCAATATCTGGTTGCACCATGTGGGTAGCATCTGCGCTGCTTCCATAGCCCAGCACTTCAGCGTAAATGTTAGCTCCTCGATCCAGTGCATGTTCTAATGCTTCTAAAACTAGGATACCCGAACCCTCTCCCATAACAAAACCATTACGATGAAGGTCAAAGGGGCGACATGCTTCTTGCGGTGAATCATTGGAGCTTGACATGGCTTTCATTGCACAGAATCCACCCATTCCCAGTGGGGTGATGGAGGCTTCGCTTCCACCGGTAATCATTACATCCGCCTTGCCATTTTGAATGAGTTGGAAGGCTTCACCAATGGAATTACTGCCGGATGCACAGGCGGTGACAGTGCATCCGTTTGGACCCTGGGCACCCAACATAATAGAAACCTGGCCTGCGGCCATGTTGGGGATAAGCATCGGAATAAAAAAAGGACTGATGCCAGTGACCCCTTTTGAAAGGTAAGCATTATGTTGCTTTTCCAGTGTGTCAATGCCGCCAATACCCGAACCGATCCAAACACCTACACGATTTGTAAGCTCTCTCTTCATATCAAGGGAGGCATCTTCTACGGCCATCTTAGCAGCAGCGCAGGCATATTGAACAAAAAGATCCATACGCCTTGCATCCTTGCGTGGAAGGTAGTCCTGAACAGAAAAATCCTTTACCTGGGCTGCGATAGACGTGGAAAAATCTGTGGCGTCGAAACGTTCCACCGGGCCTATCCCTGAAGTGCCATTTATTAAGTTATTCCAGAAGGTATCCACAGACTGGCCAATAGGTGTTATAACACCCATGCCAGTGATTACTACACGATTATTTATCACATTATCACCTCGAGATTAAGCCTGGTCTACTTTTTCAGAAACATAGGTGACGACTTCCTGGACCGTTTTCATTCCCTCGGCTGCTTCTTCAGGAATCTGTATGTCGTATTTTTCTTCCAGCAGCATCAGCATCTCTACAATGTCCAGAGAATCGGCTTCCAGGTCTTCATCAAACCGGGAAGCAAGCGTAATCTGATCCTCGGGCAGGTCCTTAATTTCAACAATCACATTCTTAACAACTTCAAATACTGTCATCAATATAATCCTCCTTGTTATTTCGTTTTACTTTATTTTGTATTAAACTCCATATTGGAGGGGATAATCACCTAAACTCCTGCCATGCCTCCATCTACGCGAATGACTTGGCTGGTGACATAAGATGCTTCCCGGGAGGCGAGAAACGAAACCAGGGATGCGACATCTTCTCCAGTACCCAGTCTGCCCACTGCAATGCCTGACATAATTTTGGCCTGTTGTTCCTGATTCAGATCGGCCGTCATATCACTTTCGATGAAACCGGGTGCAACAACATTAGCCGTGATCCCTCTTGGTCCGTATTCGCGGGCAATGGATGCGCTGAGTCCCAGTAAGCCAGACTTTGCAGCGGCATAATGGACCTGTCCAGCATTGCCTGTTAAACCCACGATTGAAGAAATCGCAACAATTCTCCCATAGCGTTTTCTCATCATTTGTTTGATGGCTGATTTACTACAATAAAAAGCTGCACTCAGATTGGTATCAATCATCTGTTGCCATTCATCATTACTGATACGAATCATCAGCTGATCTTTGTTAATCCCTGCGTTATTTACCAGAATGTCGATGGTTCCAAATTCCTTAATGGCTGTATCAATTAAGGCCTGTGCCTCCTCTGGTTGGGATACATCCGCGCCAAAAGCAATGGCCTTTCCGCCGAGGGCTATAATGTTGTGAACGATTTCTTCGGCCTGTTCTTTTTGTGTACGATAATTAATGACTACGCTTGCTCCGTCGGATGCTAATCGTTGTGCAATCGCTTTTCCAATTCCACGTGAACTTCCAGTTACTACTGCAACCTGTCCCATCATAATTCATTCACCTTCTTTAACGTTTTCTCCAGGGAACGCATATCTTCAATATTCCCCAGTATCCGGGATTTATCGATTTTTTTGATTAGTCCTGAAAGTGTAGAACCTGGACCAATCTCTATGAAATAATCCACATGCTGCATCATATAGCGAACGCTATCCTCCCAGCGGACTGGTTTATAAAGCTGGCTGCTTAAAATATCAACAAGCTGGGCCGAGGCGTTTTCACAGGCGTTTACATTACTGATAACTGGAGTATTACTTTCTTTCCATTGAATTTTCCCAAGGTCGCCTTTAAAGGCCATTGCTGCGTCAAACATGAGCATGCTGTGTGAGGGAACACTGACGGCAAGGGGAATCACTCGATATCCTTTACTTTTTAGAATTTTACCCACTCTTTCAACAGCAGAACCTTCTCCCGAAATCACAACCTGTCCAGGGCAGTTATAATTAGCAATACTAACAATGCCTTCATCCTCTTCACAGGTTGCTTCCACCGCTTCAATATCTGGTCCCAGTACTGCTGCCATAGCTCCTCGTCCGATGGGTACGGCATTTTGCATATACCGTGCTCGGGTTTGTATTAATGGAAGCGCTTCCTCAAGGGTCAAACTTCCTGCAGTAACAAGCGCCGAATATTCCCCGAGGCTAAGGCCTGAGACCATTGATGGCTTTAATCCATGGAGCAACGCAACTTCGCAGGCAGCTAAACTGTTGATGAGCAAAGCTGGTTGAGCAAATTCAGTTTGATTCAATTTTCCTTCTGGGTTGTCAAAGCACAGCTTACTGATTGAGTAGGAGGATATTTCGTCTGCTTGATGAAAAATAGCTGCTGCCTGATCAAAATGAAGGCTTAGTTCTTTGCCCATTCCTGTGTACTGGGCACCCTGACCGGGGAAAATAAAGGCTAGATTTGGCATTGAATTCCTCCTAGCGCATCCTTTACGCGGCAAGCGTCACGAATAACATCCAAAACGATATCCTCTGCAGATTCAACGGCTTTTACCAGACCGCAAATCTGGCCGGCGAGAATACTTCCTTCCTGGAGATCTCCTTCTACGGCTGCAGATGGATAACGGCCCCGACCCAACGCTTCGAGTTCCTGTGGAGAAGTGCTGGATCGTTCCGCGTTTAAATAGATACGCGTAAAAGGATTATGAATGGCTCGTACAGGATGGCCTGTAGATGAACCGCAGACAACCGTGCTGCGATCACGGGAATTAATAAGCTTCTGCTGATAAGCGGGATGTACGTTACATTCCCTGGCACAAACAAAGCGAGTGCCCATCTGTACGCCCTGTGCTCCTAACGCTAGGGCTGCCATAAACCCTCTTCCGTCTGCAATACCACCAGCTGCAATGACTGGAACGTTCACGGCATCAATGACCATGGGGACGATGCCCATGGTGGTCATCTCACCCACATGACCACCGGATTCCATTCCCTCGGCAATAAAAGCGTCCGCTCCAGAGCGGATCAATCGACGAGCCAGTGCTACTGAAGATACAACGGGGATAACCATAATTCCAGCTTGCTTGAGTTGCTCCATGTAACGACCCGGATTTCCACCCCCCGTTGTAACAATGGGAATCTGTTCCTGAATCACCAGGTTGACGATGTTTTCAATAAAAGGAGAGGTCATCATCAGGTTTACTGCAAAAGGGTTACTGGTTGTACTGCGAGCGGTTTGAATTTCCTTCCTGACGATTTCATCACTGGCATTACCTGCACCAATGACGCCAAGTCCACCGGCTTGCGAAACTGCACCTGCTAACTTGCCACCTGCAATCCATGCCATAGCCCCTTGCAGGAGCGGATATTCTATGCCTAACAAATCACAAAGATCTGTTCTAAATTTCATGTTGATCTCTCCCCCAACGAATAATTGCTCCTCCATAGGTCAAACCACCCCCAAATCCTGCAAGTAAGACAAGATTTCCGGCTTTGAGGCGTCCTTCTTGCTCGGCCAGAGATAGTGCTGCAGGAACCGATGCTGATGACATATTCCCCAATTGATCGAGGTTAATTACGGTTTTATCAAAACTGATATGCATTCGTTTCATCGCTGTTTGAATAATGCGCAGATTTGCTTGGTGAGGGACAAAAAGGTCAAGGTCTGAGTAGTCTAAGTTACATCTGGATAAAAGTTCGTCACAGATATGTCCCATAATTCGGCTGGCAAACCGAAATATTTCATGGCCATTCATTTTAATATAATGCAAACGCTCATTAACCGTTTCTGTAGTTGCAGGTTTATAGGACCCACCAGCTTGCAATTTTAGCAGGTCTGCGCCTCCGCCATCTGATCCAAGATAGGTTGTTAATATACCTGAAGAACTGGTACCTTTACCAATTACAGCAGCACCCGCTCCATCACCAAAAAGAATGGAAGTGTTGCGATCAGTATAGTCCGTGATTTTTGAAAGGGTTTCAGCACCAATGACAAGTATGTATTGATACTCGGGTGATAATAGAAACTTTTCTGCTACAGTTATCCCATAAATAAATCCAGTGCAAGCTGCCTCTAAATCAAAAGCAGCTGCTTTGGTGGCTCCCAGTTTCTCCTGCAGAATACAGGCAGTTGCTGGAAAAATCATGTCAGGTGTGACTGTAGCTACAATGATAAGATCCAAATCTGCTCCACTAATCCCTGCTTTCTCAAGAGCCATGTTGGCAGCTTCAAAACACAGGTCAGAGGTACAGGTTTCTTCGTTGACAATGCGTCGTTGATGAATGCCTGTTCTTTCGACAATCCACTGATCAGTCGTATCTACAAGTTTTTCTAAATCCTGGTTTGTCAAAATCCCAGGGGGAAGAGCATGACCCATCCCAAGTATCTGTGCATTCAAATGCAAGCACCACCCTGTAATGACCTGCTTTTTAAGCAAAGGTCAGTATTATTACATAGAACTTGATCCTACAAAATGACCAATTTCGATACTTAATTAAAACAACACAAACGAAAAATGTCAACAAGTTATCTGAATATTCAGACAGATTAAATTGCCAGAACGTTCTTTGTATTTTAAGCATTTTGAATGGAAATATTCACACTTAACCTGAAAGATAGTTAGAATCAAATGCTCGTTAGACAGATAATGCGAAGTAAAGTTGGTTAGTTGGAAAGTTGGAACGGAACAAAGGCACAATAAAATAAAGGCACTCTTCGAGTATTAGTGCTAAGAACCGTAACTTCGCGGTAGACATATAATGCGACATAACGAAAGGGAACAGAAGGGAACAAGTGGTGTCTGACCCCAACAATGTTCAATTGGGAACTCTGCGTATCTAGATAATTGGGTGGTAACGCTGCATGAAGGGAGCCAGCCTCCTAACTTATTCGCAATAAATAATGGAAACCAAATATATTTTCTGAATAAGTTAAGAGCCTAGCACCTTTTTTGCTTATGGAGTTTGGTTCCGTTCTCACGCTGATCTGCTCCGCGGCAGGGATTAACCTAGCTTTGGTTAGGGGTAAGGGGTTAAGAGTTAGGGGGTTAGACGCTTCGCGTCAAACATTTTCCTCACCCCTAACGTCTAACTCCTTACTCCTTATTGAAATAATCTGCTGTGTAAAGGGGGGAGATAATATTGACATTCCTTCTGAACCGTTCCAACTTTCCAACTAACCAACTGTCCAACTAAAACGTCCGCGAAAGTCCAGAAAGTCCGCGTGGGTCAGCGTCTATTCAACATTTCTCGTAACTTCGCATTATCTGTTTACTGTGAATATTGAGCATAAAAAAACGGGCTGCCGTGGATGGCAGCCCGGGGATTAGCTCGAGGATGATTATTTTACTCTTTGCCAGATTGCGGCAGCGCCGTGACCGTGACCGATACACATAGCTTCCACGATGTATTCAACATCTGAAAAATCAGGGTCTTTAAACATGTAAGAAATGTCGCAAGCCATTCTGGCACCAGTACATGCCAGGGGATGCCCGATGGAAATTCCAGATCCCCAGAGGTTCAAACGATCTTTTGGATATTGTAATGTCTTTTGACAGTAAACAGACTGTGAGGCAAAGGCTTCATTGACTTCCCAGAGGTCTATCTGATCCATGGTCATGCCAGCTCTCTTTAATACCTTAGGAATAGACAAGGAAGGACCAATACCCATAACATCAGGTTCGCATCCAATAACAGCATAGGAAACAAGTTTCATAATGGGTTTTTTATTGATTAGTTTGCACCCTTCTTCGGTTGCAAGTACCACACCCGCTGCAGCGTCGTTGATCTGTGAGGAATTTCCTGCGGTTACTGTTGCTGCTTCGTCCTGCATGAAAACAGGTGCCATTTTGGCCAGACTTTCAAGGGTTGTATCACGACGAAGTCCCTGATCGCGGAATACAACCATCTCTTTATCCTCTTCACCTTTTTCTGCTCTGGCTTTGGCTAGATGATCTGATGCAACATAGGCAGGTTCAGGTGCTATTGGATCATCTCTGAAGGCCTTCGCAGGAACTTTACATTTGATGGGGATGATAGCATCCCAGGTCTTGCCTTTACCGCCATTGGCATCCTGAGCAGCAGCACATTTAGTATGTCCTTCGAGAGAAAATTGATCCTGCTCTTCACGGGTGATGTTATACCTGCGGGCGACGATTTCTGCTGTATATCCCATGTTAATCGCAGCCAGATTCATATGCTGTGCAAGGTCAGGATGAACATCTGCACCAGCTCCCATAGGGATGTGGCTCATATGCTGGGCGCCGCCAGCAAATTCGACTTCTCCGCCCCAGCCGTTTGTCATTATACCGATAGCAAAGGTGATAGAGTTTAGACCGGATGCACAGAAACGGTCAATCGTACATCCAGGAACATCGTAGGAACCTCCAGACAGAAGCCACGCCATACGTCCCTGATTCAATCCCTGTTCCATATAGGCATTTGCTGTGGCTGCCCATACAATGTCATCAATTATGGCAGCCTGTTTTTCTTTGTCTTCAAGACCTGTTCTTTTCCTTAATTCCTTCATAACGATCGCAGATAATTCGTCAGCGCGAACATTGGTAAAAACGGATTGCTTTCCTGCACGTGCAACGGGCGTACGTGCTGCTTCTACTACAAAAACATCCTTCATTTTGGATTTCCCCCTTTAAATATTTTTTTGGTTCTACACTTTGGCAAAAATAACCATAACCATACCACTCATTAAGTGAATTCTGTACGAGAATCAAAAATCCTTTTTTTGCCAAAAAAATTAAAAAATGTTTTTTAAAGTATTTTTTAGGAAAAAGCTTAGCCGCTTATTATTTCCGTACAACTGCAAAGCAGGAACTAGCTTTTATGAGTGAAATAGCCTGTATTGTGTTATAATTATTGTGGTTTATGTTAAAGGATATTTTTTAAAGATACTAAAATCAAAAGAGGAGGTTTCAATGGTATGGAGCAACTAACAAAACAGGTGAAGGGTGAAATGTTTAGGACTCTGATATGGTTAGTTATTGCTGTAGCAGCTGCGCTGGGAATAGGTAGTTTGATTTGGTAATTGTTTAAGGAAATGAGAAAGTGATTAAGGGCCGGAAAAAGGCCCGTTTTTTATACCTGTATTTTGTTTGAAAAAGGGAAATGGGGGATTGGAATGTGGTGGGCGGAGTATTTTTAGGCGATTTAATTCGCATCTTTTCGGTGGCGGTCATTGTATTATTTATCTGTCATCGATTTCGTGTGCCAGGCATTGTAGGTTTTTTGTTGACAGGTGTTATTGCAGGACCACATGGGTTAGGACTCGTGACCTCGGTAGAACAGGTGGAAGTCCTGGCTGAACTGGGTGTCATTGTTTTGATGTTTAGTATTGGTTTGGAATTTTCTTTCAGGGAATTAATTGATATTCGAAGGACCGTACTAATTGGAGGAACTGTGCAGGTAGCATTGTCTATCCTTATGACTGTGGTGATTGCCACTGCTTTTAAAATTGAGATTAGGTCTGCTGTTTTTCTGGGATTTCTGGTTGCCCTTAGCAGTACTGCAATTGTGTTAAAGCAACTGGGAGAGCGAGGGGAATTAGCGGCACCACAGGGAAAAGTTGATCTTGGGATTCTCATCTATCAGGATTTGATTGTTGTGCCGATGATAATGTTTACACCGTTTTTGGGAGCAGGCGGTTTTCCTGAACCGGTGGGATTGGTGCTGGCTAAGACGGTCGGGGTTATTATACTGGTTATTTTGCTGGCAAATTATATTATTCCTCCTTTGCTGTATCAGGTTACCCGGACGGGAAGTCGTGAACTGTTTTTACTGTGTATCGTGGTTATTTGTTTTGGGGTTGCTTGGATGACGAATCAGGCTGGTTTGTCGCTTGCCCTGGGAGCCTTTTTGGCCGGATTGATTATTGCTGAATCGGAGTACAGTCATCAGGCGCTAGGAAACATTGTCCCCTTTCTGGATACCTTCACGAGCCTATTTTTCGTTTCCATTGGCATGCTTTTAAATCTGTCCATTGTTTCTCAACATATTCAAACGGTGCTGTTTCTGACCATTCTTTTGATTGTAGGAAAAGCATTATTAGCGTCTCTGGCAACGATCGTTCTCGGGTATCCACTTCGAACTGCAATTCTGGTTGGTTTTAGCATTTGTCAGGTGGGAGAGTTTTCTTTCATCCTTTCTCAAAGCGGATTACAATACCAATTAATCAATCCTGCCCTGTACCAGGGATTTCTTTCGTCAGCAATTATCACCATGATGCTCACCCCATTTCTAATGAATCTCGCACCACGCTTTGCTGATTATTTTTTAAACTTGCCATTTTCGGAGCGAATCAAGAGTGGAAAATGGAAGAATCAGGACTCGCAGGATAACAGTGCACCGGGTCATTTAAGCATCATTGGATATGGAGTAAATGGAAGAAATCTGGCGCGTGCTGCGACTGCTGCAAATATTCGGTTTAAAGTGGTAGAAATTAATGCCGAAACGGTGCGAAAAGAGAAAAAAAAAGGGGTTCCTATAATATATGGAGATGCAACCCAGGAAACCGTATTAACGGCTACGGGATTGGACAGTGCCAAAATACTTGTTATTGCAATCCATGATGCCACTGCAACCAGGCGAATTATCAGTCTGGCCAGACGCATGAATCCCACACTGCATATTCTGGTTCGAACACGGTTTGTGGCGGATATTGAGGACCTTTACAGGTTGGGTGCCAATGAGGTCATTCCAGAAGAATATGAAACCTCTGTTGAGATATTCTCCAGGGTTCTTACAAGATATCTGGTTCCACGGGATGAGATTGAAGAGCTGGTGGAGAAGATTCGCAAACAAGATTATGATATGTTTAGAAGTCTGCACCAACCTTCAACAAATTTTCTTATGTTTAAAAACATGCACCTGAATGATGTAGAAGTGGGTACAGTAAGGGTGAATGAACGTGCTGGGTTTGCAGGGGCAAGCATTCACGAATTAGATCTTCGAAATCGGTATGAGGTATCCGTGCTTGCTATTCAAAGAGGTGAAGAGACTATTTCTAACCCTGGAGGACGGGCTGTAATTGAAGATGGTGATGTGCTATTTGTCCTTGGTAGTCAGCCCAAAATCAATGAATTTGCAAGAAGAGTACGGTAAAAGCTGTTCTGTCATAAGCGGTTCTCATACGATAATGGATCATAGGGGAACATTTTTTAGAATAGGTTTGCTCTGTTTTACTCATCGGTGCATATACCATTCAAACAGCTTATACCCGGACATAAAGCTTTTGAATAAAGGGTACGGTTCTTGTATAATAAATAGAAATATGTCTAATGTTTTACATGTCTTTTGTATAAATAGGCATTGTTCTCGTATGCTTAATCCTGAATCTATTCAGGAACGGGGGATCCAATTTATGGGGTGAATCCAGGAAACTGGTAGGGCTCCCTAGCCCAAACCCGACAGCTAACCTCGTAAGCACGTACAGGGGAGAATTTGAATGTATTACACCGCTCGAACAATATTAAATACATCTTGGGTCTTCGTTTACCTTTCATTTTTCTTTTCCCTGTGAAGGATTCATTTAATTAGCATATTAGGGTAATACAGGGTGCGTTAGTCGCCGATTATTGATTTGCGTTTTTCATGGCATGGTATACCTAAAAATGACTTTTATGTTGTATTTAGGCATGCTGTTCACGGAATAATACGGTTGATTTTGTTAAAAATTAAATAATGACCAAAATACTAATTAATTTCTTTTTAAGTACTAGGTGGAAATCAATGCAATATATTAATTCCAAAAAGCAAAAACATTCTTTAGAAAAGAGATGAAAATGGATGAACAAAATTGAGGTCACAAATCTTAGTAAAATTTATGGAAACAGTCCGGAAAAGGCATTGGAGTTGATTAGCAAAGGGTACAGTAATGAACAAATTCGCAAGCAAACCAAACAGGTAGTTGGCATTAAAAACGTATCCTTTTCTGTTGAAAATGGTGAGAGTTTTGTAATTATGGGCCTTTCTGGCAGTGGAAAGTCAACGTTGCTTCGCTGTATGAATGGATTAAACAAGATCTCTGCTGGATCAATGGTGATTGATGGAAAGGATATCAGCAAGATCAATGCCCAGGAGTTTCGTGCATTAAAACGAGAGAAGATGGCGATGGTCTTTCAGCGTTTTGCGTTGTTGCCTCATCGGACCGTGCGTGACAACGTTGTTTATGGATTAGAAGTCCAGGGGGTTTCTAAAGAAGAACGTTATGAAAAGGTCATGTCTGCATTAGAAATGGTTGGTTTGGAGAATTGGGCAGAGAACTATCCTTCCAACCTCAGCGGGGGTATGCAGCAAAGGGTTGGTATTGCGCGTGCACTGGCAACGGATCCTGATATTCTCTTGATGGACGAGCCTTTTAGTGCGCTCGATCCATTAATCAGGCAGGAAATGCAGGATGAATTAATTGAACTGCAGAAGAAGCTGCAAAAAACCATTGTTTTTATTACCCATGATCTGGATGAGGCTCTGAAAATAGGGGATCGTATTGCCCTGATGAAGGATGGCGAAATCGTTCAGATGGGGCAGCCGGAGGATATTTTCCTGTCACCAGCAACAGAATATGTGGCGCGCTTTGTGGAAAGTGTCGATCGCAGTAAGGCACTTACGGCAGGGTCAGTGATGGTGAAGGCGCGTTCTGTTACGTATCCCAAAGATGGACCTATGGTTGCGCTTCATATTATGGAACGCTTTGGGATGTCCGGCCTTTTTGTGACTGATCGAAACGGGATACTGTTGGGACATTTCTTGGCTGATGATGCGTCTGATATCGTCAAAAAAGGAGAACGGCAGCTCGATTCAATTATTCGTAAAGATGTTCCTACCGTTCTTCCTGATACGCCACTAGCCGATATTTTAGAAGTCATAGCACATACGCAGATTCCGGTTGCAGTCGTTGATGAAAACCAGAGGCTAAAAGGCGTTCTTGTCAGAGGCTCGGTTATTGCCGGATTGGCCGGGGAAAGGATGGGAGCATAAATGGATTTTTTACCTAGAATACCTATCAACAAATGGACAGATGCCGGCATTGAATATCTTCAATTTCACTGGGGTGAGGCGTTTGACTCCTTTAGTGAATTCCTTAAATCAGGGATTACGTCTCTGCAGGATTATTTTCTTATTATACCCCCTGCTTTATTGGTTGTTATTATTGGGCTGTTAGCCTGGAAGTTTGCTAATAAAAAAGTAGCGCTGTTTTCAGTGATTGGACTCTATCTGGTATACAATGTAGGCCTTTGGGACGCGACGATGCAAACACTGGCCATGGTGATCAGCTCTGTTTTTCTTTGTAGTGTTGTTGGCATTCCTCTGGGAATCCTGGCCGCAAAAAAAGAAAATGCACATCGCATTATTACGCCGATTCTGGATTTTATGCAAACGCTGCCGGCTTTTGTGTATCTATTACCTGCTGTTACGTTCTTTGGATTGGGTGTTGTGCCGGCGGTTATAGCAACCCTTATTTTTGCGATGCCACCGGTCATAAGACTAACAGATCTAGGGATTAAACAGGTGCCGGAAGAACTGGTTGAACTGGGGAAATCTTTTGGTTCTACTTTTAATCAAATGCTGTTCAAAATTGAGCTTCCTCTGGCCAGACCAACGATTATGGCCGGGATTAATCAATGTATCATGTTATCTTTGTCTATGGTTGTTATTGCTGCAATGATTGGAGCAAAAGGATTAGGAGGTGAAGTATGGAGAGCGATTCAGCGAATGGAAATTGGAAACGGTTTTGAAGCCGGGTTAGCCATTGTAGTAATAGCCATTGTGCTGGATCGAATTACGCAGAGTTTTGGAAAATCAAACGATTAAGGAAAAGGGGGAATTGAGTAGATGTTAAGAAGTAAGAAATTTGTGGCGCTTGTATCCATGCTGTTAGTTTTGTCATTAGGTTTAATTGGTTGTGGCGGGAATCAGGCACCAGAAGATCAGGCTGATGCAGATAAAGGAACGGTCAAAATTCTCTATGTTGAATGGGCATGTGCAAGTGCATCCTCTCATGTGATAGCAGACATCCTGGAAACTAAAATGGGATATGATGTTGAACTGACACCAGTTTCCGCACCGCTGTTATTTGAGGGACTTGCAAACGATGATGGTGATTTTATGACAACCGCGTGGCTGCCGATCACCCATGAAAGTTACATGGCAAAAGTGGAAGGTGAAGTTGAGGATTTGGGCCCGAATCTTGAAGGTGCCAAACTTGCTCTGGTTGTTCCGGAATATGTAGAAGCTAATTCTATTGATGACTTAAATACTTACAAAGATGCATTCGGGGGACAGATCATTGGGATCGATCCTGGTGCTGGCATAATGAAGTTAACCGAGGAAGCCATTCCGGCATACGGACTTGAGTATGAACTGATGGAGGGCAGTGATGCTACGATGATCGCTGCACTTAAGAGTGCATTTGACAAGCAAGAAGCGGTTGTTGTTACTGGATGGAGTCCTCACTGGATGTATGCAAAATGGGACCTGAAGAATCTGGAAGACCCCAAAAAGGTTCTGGGAGAAGAGGAAACCATTAATACCGTAGCTAGACTGGGACTCAAAGAGGATATGCCTGAAGTATATGAACTGGTTGATAACTTCAAGTGGACCATTAATGACATCGGCAGTGCAATGCTTATGGCGAATGCAGAGGATGTAGACAGTCCTGAAGCTGCCCATAAATGGGTGCAAGAAAACGAAGAGTTGGTAAACAGTTGGTTACCTGAAGAATATAAATAGTAATATAAAATATGAATAAAACGCTGGGGTAATCACCCCGGCGTTTTAAAAAACATATGTATCAATGCTGACTGAAGGCTTAACAGAATAAAAAATATACATTTATCTAATGCTGATACGTTTAACGGTTTATTGTACTCGTTTCCTGCCCCTCGTTGGAAATCTGAGAGAGTTATTCTTATAACGGTGGGTGTTTTTAGGGTAGCGTAGTTATCGGAATTGACTTCTGTGAAAAATTGCATGCAAATTTATTTTAAACTTACTTATTACACTTCTGTCACTTCAAATTTTCAGAAGCCTTCCCCTTTACTTTTTTCCTTTTGATATCCAGTTTTTTGATTAATTACCCATAGCCGCAGGCCACAAATCAGACCAAATTCCGAGATTCAGTAAAAAGGTCCGCGTCCTTAATAGTGCCGCAGGGAACATGTGCTGCACTCTTGAGTGTGGTGCCCGGCAGGATGTGAAGGGTGAAAATGGTTCAAAGATAGGAAGAGCTATGCTTGACTAAAGTATATGTATCTATTAGATAAGGTCAATAAATAGAGAGGAGTTCTTTTAATGTTGATTCCCCTGCTGAAACAGGGTGTTTTCCCTTGATAGAGTAGGTGATTTAAAATTTTTCGTCAATAATTTCCGCATAGATGTTCTTTTTTACTTAAAAATGGCCTGATCAGTCTCCATTATTAC
>JAYEHK010000086.1:0-17066 GCA_034659475.1 Bacillota bacterium
TTATAAATCAACGATCCAAAAGAAATTTATTGTTAATAATAAAAAGACTACCTTTCATCATCCAGATCGGTTGAGAGTGGTTTTATTTACACCGGATGATCTTTATTTAATAAAAGGATCCCCATCCAAAAGAAGAGAGTTTATAGATTTTACTCTGAAGCAGGTATCAGAAGAATATATTCATGATTTAAATAATTATTCCAAAATTTTGAAAAAAAGAAATTTATTGCTAAAAAATGAGCAAACTAATAGTAAATCCTTTAATGTTGTAAATAGCATGTTCACTGAAAGCGCAGCTAAAATTATTCTAAAAAGAGTGAATTTTATTAATCTGCTTGATGAATTAAGCGGTCCCCTTTACGAAGAAATAAATCAACAAAGTAATAAAATTAAGCTAAGATATGCCCTTTCTTTTATTGTGAATAGTGATAAAATTAATCTGAATATTTTGCAATCGTCAATAGAGCAACATATTCTGGAAAATCATGATAAAGAATGTAAAAGAAAAAGATCAATGGTAGGTCCTCACCTGGATGATATTAATATTTACCAAGATGGAAAAATAGCTAAAGTTTTTGCCTCTCAGGGGCAACAAAGAAATATGGTAATCAGTTTAAAATTAGCTGAAATGTATGCCTTTCAAAGAGTAAAAGGCTTTTTCCCTGTTTTTCTCATGGATGAGGTTCTGGCTGAACTGGATGAAAATAAAAAAAATCAATTAATTAAGCATCTGCAAAAAGCTCCCTTCCAGGTTTATATCAGTTCAGTAGACTTTTCCGGAAAAGAAGAGGAAAATCGCTTTGTATATCTCCTGAAAAAAGGGCAACTCATACGAAAGGAGTAATAAAATATGTTTATACATCTGGGAAATGATTTAGTCATTTCTACCATGAATATGATTGCCATTATTAATATAGAAGAACCAATTTCAGCTGATTTAAAAGAGATTCTGGAGATTGCAGAAATGGATCGAAAGTTGATAAACGTAAGCGAAAAAGAAAAAAGAAAATCAATGGTAATTTGTGATGAATACGTTTATGTATCACCAATTTCATCCAATACACTCCATAAAAGAGCAATTCATTACTACAAGGAGGGTTAGGTCTTGAGTATAAATAATAATGCTTATAATGCCTCCAATATTCAAGTATTGGAAGGATTAGAGGCCGTTCGAAAAAGACCGGGGATGTATATTGGATCTACAGGTCCCAGAGGATTGCATCACTTGGTTTTTGAAATTGTTGATAATAGTATCGATGAAGCTGTAGGTGGTTTTTGTGATATCATTGATGTATTTATTCACTTAGACAATAGTGTATCCGTCAGGGATAATGGAAGAGGTATACCTGTTGATAATCATCCTCTAATGGGGATTCCGGCAGTGGAAGTAATTATGACTAAATTGCATTCCGGCGGAAAATTTGGAGGAAGTGGATATGCTATATCTGGTGGTCTGCACGGGGTAGGTCTTTCAGTTGTTAATGCGCTGTCTACTTACCTGGATATAACAGTTAGAAGAGATGGACATGTTTATAAACAAAAATATCAAAGGGGTATACCTGTTAACAAATTAACAGAAGCGGGAGATACAGATCAGAAGGGTACTACCATACACTTCGTACCCGACCCTGAAATTTTTGAAGAAGTTGTATTTGAAAGAGATATAATTGTTCAGCGTCTTCGAGAGTTATCTTTTCTTAATAAAGGATTAAAAATTAATTTTACAGATGAGAGAGATGAAGAAGGATTTCATAAAGAATTTTGTTCGAATGGACTCAATGATTTTGTAACTTTTATTAATAAAAGCAAAGAGGTCCTTGGGGATCCGATACATTTTACGAATAAAAAAGATGATGTAGTTGTTGAGGTTGCCATTCAATATAATAATGGATACAGCGAAAATATCTATTCATTTGCAAATAATATACATACCCAGGAGGGCGGCACGCATGAAATAGGTTTTAAAAATTCCTTAACCAGAGTCGTCAATGAGTATGCCAAAAGAAATGGTATCCTTAAGGAAAACGAAGCCAATCTATCTGGAGAAGATATTCGTGAAGGGATGGCAGCGATTATTTCTGTATTGGTTAAAGATCCTCAATTCGAAGGACAAACCAAAACGAAATTAGGAAATTCATATATTAGAGGTATCGTAGATAATGTTGTTTTCCAATATATGGAGGATTTTCTTAATGAAAATCCATCCGAAGCAAAGAAGATACTGGAAAAAGCTGTTTCTGCCAGAAGAGCCCGAGAAGCAGCCAAAAAAGCTAGGGAATTAACACGCAGAAAAAATGCACTGGAACATACCTCATTACCTGGTAAATTAGCAGATTGCAGTAGTAAAGATCCAGCCCTCAGCGAATTATTTATTGTTGAGGGTGATTCTGCAGGAGGCTCTGCTAAACAGGGAAGAGATCCTAATACTCAGGCAATTTTACCACTGCGAGGAAAAATTCTTAATGTTGAAAAAGCCCGGTTAGATCGAGTGCTTTCTAGTGAGGAGATAAGAAACCTTATTACTGCAATTGGAACCGGGATAGGCGAAGATTTTGATATTAACAAAGCGCGCTATCACAAATTATTTATCATGACTGATGCGGATGTAGATGGTTCACATATCCGAATTCTGTTGCTCACATTTTTCTATCGCTACATGAGAGAATTGATTGAAAGAGGATATGTATATATTGCACAACCACCTTTGTATGGGTTGAAGAGAGGAAATGATATAAATTATTTCTTCAATGATGAGGATATGAATACATTTCTCAGTCAAACCGATAAAAAATGGAGTACACAGCGTTATAAAGGTCTGGGTGAAATGGACCCGGAACAGCTCTGGGGAACAACGATGAGCCATGAGCATCGCGTGATTCTTCAGGTGAATATTGAAGACGCGATACAGGCAGATGAAATCTTTTCGGACCTGATGGGGGATAATGTGGAACCCCGAAAAGAATTTATTCATAAAAATGCAAAATACGTCAGCAACCTTGATATATAGGGGGACATTGAAAATTGGGACAGGAAAACCTAGTTAGCAAAATCATTC
Organism: Bacillota bacterium; assembly: GCA_034659475.1. Lineage (GTDB taxonomy): Bacteria > Bacillota > Syntrophomonadia > Syntrophomonadales > Syntrophomonadaceae > JAYEHK01. The sequence continues at coordinate 3,056 of JAYEHK010000086.1, forward strand.
CAATGGATATTGAAAAAGAAGTAAAAAAATCATTTCTTGAATACTCAATGAGTGTTATTGTATCCAGAGCTTTACCGGATATAAGGGATGGTTTAAAACCGGTTCACAGGCGTATCATGTATGCGCTCTATGATCAGGGTATGACCCATGAAAAAGCCCATAAAAAATCAGCCACTATTGTGGGTGAAGTGATGGGGAAATATCATCCACATGGTGACTCTGCAATCTATCAGACGATTGTTAAAATGGCTCAGGCTTTCTCTATGCGATACCCGTTGATAGATGGACATGGAAACTTTGGTTCAATTGATGGCGATTCAGCTGCGGCCATGCGTTATACAGAATCAAGGATGTCGAAAATTGCCGGGGAAATGCTCAAGGATATTGATAAAGAAACGGTTAACTGGCGACCGAATTATGATGATAACCATCTGGAGCCTGAAGTATTACCCGCTCGTATTCCAAATCTATTAATTAATGGATCTGCAGGAATAGCGGTAGGAATGGCTACAAACATGCCACCTCATAATTTATCAGAGGTGGTAGAGGGCATAAAATTATTGATTGATAACCCTGATGTTACCATCGATGAATTAATTAAAGTAATCCCCGGACCTGATTTTCCTACTGCAGGAATTATGAATGCACATGGAATAAGAAAAGCCTATGAAACAGGAAGGGGAACCATCCGTGTCCGATCACGGTACGAAATAGAAGAACGAAAAAACGGAAAAAGTGCGATCATCATTACTGAAATACCTTACCAGGTAAATAAATCCCGGTTGGTTGAAAAAATTGCCGATCTGGCAAGAGATAAAAAGGTGGATGGGATTGTTGACCTCCGAGATGAATCTGATCGTAAAGGTATTCGTATCGTAATCGAAATTCGCAGAGATGTGAATGTTAATATTGTCGTAAATAAATTATTTAAACATACGCAATTAGAAGATACCTTTGGTATCAACAACCTCGCACTGGTTAATGGTGAACCAAAGGTACTCAACCTTAAACAAATCCTGCAGTATTATATGGAACACCGGCAAGAAGTAATTACTCGTAGAACCAGACATGAATTAAAAATTGCGCTGGCGCGCAAACACATTTTAGAGGGTTTACGCATTGCCATTGATAATCTGGATGAAATCGTCAATCTTATTCGTTCTTCAAGAGATCGAGAAACTGCTCGAAATGCTTTGATAGAACGTTTTGGCTTATCAGAGATTCAATCAAATGCTATCCTGGATATGCGTTTGGCTCAATTAACAGGACTGGAAAGATCCAAGATAGAAGATGAATATCAGCAATTGCTGTTGACTATATCTGATCTGGAGGATATCCTTGGAAATACGGAAAGAATACTGTTGATTATAAAAGAGGATCTAGAGGATATTAATAAAAAGTATGGGGATAAGCGAAGAACAGAAATCAGTCATGAAAATATGGATCAGGACGAGGAAGACTTCATAGAAGATCATGAAGTGGTCATTACCTTGAGCAATTGGGGATATGTTAAACGTCAGCCTCTGGATACATATAAAGCACAGAAGAGAGGCGGCAAAGGGATCAGTTCTACCACCACCCGAGCAGAAGATTTTGCAGTGGATGTCCTGGTTACCAGCGTTTTATCTAATCTGCTTTTCTTCACAAACATGGGAAGGGTTTTTTCTTCCAAGGCTTATAAAATAACTGAATCATCCCGTCAGGCAAAAGGGCAGGCAATTGTTAATTTCCTGGAATTAAGACCGGATGAAAAAGTAACCACCATCGTTGCAGTTCGTGTATTTGATGACAATCGTCATCTTATGATGTCGACTCGGAAGGGTGTAGTGAAAAAAGTAGTCTTATCTGCCTTTGAAAATATTCGTAAAACGGGTCTGATCGCCATTAATCTGAATGAAAACGATGAACTGGTAAATGTGTGCAGGGTCGATGGAAATGATAAAATCATGCTTGTAACCCATGAAGGACAGTCTATTGTATTTGATGAAGAACAGGTTCGTCAAATGGGAAGAACAGCCACAGGAGTTCGAGGAATCAAGATGGATAGAGATGATTTTGTCATTGGGATGGATAAAATCCGAGCTGAAGCTGAAGCCGTTCTTGTAACTGAAAAAGGCTATGGGAAGCGCACTAAATTAACAGAATTCAAGACCCAGAATCGTGGCGGGAAGGGTCTGAAAACCATCGATGTTAACCGGAAAAATGGGCCGGTGGTTGGATTTAAAATAGTTGCACAAAATGAAGAGATTATGTTGTTAACCAATGAAGGGCATATTATTCGTTTGGAGATAGAAGATATCTCAACACAGAAGCGATATTCCAGAGGGGTTCTGCTGATGAAGACGTCTGATACTGATCAAATGGCTGCGATGGCAAGATTTAAAGCGGAAAAAGAAGAATAGAGAAAATAAGTAGCAAACCGGTTCGTTCTGCGAACCGGTTTTTTTATATCTTTTACCCAACAGCAATAATTGTCAGCGAAGAATAATTGTATTACAATGCTAAGCAAATAACAGACTGATAAAGGAGGAACGTACATGAGGACACCGGTTAAAAAAGTTGCCGCGATACATGATTTATCCGGATATGGAAGAGCATCATTAACTGCGATCATTCCTATTATATCGAGTATGGGGATACAGGTATGTCCTGTACCAACAGCGATCCTCTCTACCCATACAGGGGGATTTGAAAACTACCAATTTATTGATCTAACCGAGCATTTGGAAGATTTTATTAATCACTGGAAACAATTAAACTTGGATTTTGATTGCATCTACTCAGGTTTTCTAGGATCTCCGCGCCAGATTGAAATAATTGCTCGTTTCATTCAGGATTTTCATACCGATCATAACATCACACTGGTTGATCCGGTCATGGGAGATAATGGTAAATTATACCAGACCATGGGTACTGAAATGGTTGAAAAAATGAAGCAGCTCATTGCCCATGCAGATATCATTACGCCTAATTTTACTGAAGCTGTTTTTTTGCTGGACGAAAAATACGATGCAGTAGATGAAAAAGAGATTAAAAAATGGTTGATTCGATTATCAGACATGGGGCCACGGGTTGTAATTATTACTAGTGTTCCTCCCTGTGAATCAAGAAAAAATACCTATGTGGTAGCTTATGACCGAGAAGACAGTCGCTTTTGGAAAGTTAAATGTGACTATATCCCTGCTCATTTTCCTGGAACTGGGGATGCCTTTGCCAGCGTAATCGTTGGTAGCTTATTACAGGGGGACAGTCTTCCTATCGCTCTGGATAGAGCCGTCCAATTTTGTACACTGGCCATCCGAGCCAGTTACGGTTATTCCTATCCCCATCGGGAAGGGGTATTACTGGAAAAAGTTCTCGACAATCTAAAAGCCCCCACCACGATCAGCAGCTACGAAATCCTCGAATAATTAACCCCTGGGGATGGTTTATTTGGCAAAAGTGATATTTCATTGAAATAGCCTGATAATTTTCTTGCAATTCATCAGGCAGTATATTATAATTTGACGAAAATCTATTGACATTAAACAAATGCGATGAACGGACTAGTAGAAACAGAAGCTTTGATAGAGAGCTGGTGGTTGGTGCAAACCAGAAGAGCGCTGTTTTGAATCCATCCTGGATGCAGGCTGTGATGAGCAGTTACGGTGGTTCCGTTATAACTATTAAGTGGGTGCACATAGTGTATCAACTAGGGTGGCAACGCGGGAAACAGCTCTCGTCCCTGACAGGGATGAGGGCTTTTTTGTATCTAAAACAGTCTATAAATGTATTGCATTGATTAACTAAGGAGGTTATCAAAGACATGAAAGGTGAACAATACCTGCTGATTCCAGGACCCACTCCCCTTCCGGAACGGGTGCGCAGTGCGATGGATAGGCCCATGATCAACCATCGTGGACCCGAATTTAAGGAAATCTTTGAAGAAGTATTGGAAAATGTAAAAAAGGTTTACTGCAGCACAGCAAACTTGGTGATCTATCCTTCCTCGGGAACGGGTGGATTGGAAGCAGCAGTCGCAAACTTTATTTCACCGGGAGACCGAGTATTAGTGGTATCTATTGGGGTATTTGGGGACCGGTTTGCTGATATTGCCGGTTGTTTTGGTGCAAAGGTTGAGAAAATAGAAGTTCCCTGGGGAAAAGGGGTAGAACCAAAACAGGTTAAAGAAATAATAGACCAGGATAGCAACCAAGAAATAAAAGCGGTATTGATTACCCACAATGAAACCTCCACAGGTGTCTATAATGACGTGAGAGCTGTGAAAGAAGCCATGGGAAACCATCCTGCTTTGATTATCGTTGATTCCGTCAGCGGTCTCGCAGCCGTTGATCTAAAGATGGATGAGTGGAATCTTGATGTTGTCGTCAGTGGGTCACAGAAGGCTTTTATGATGCCGCCGGGACTAAGTTTCATGGCTTTTAATGATAGAGCACTGGAGATTCATAGAAGGAATTCGAATGTAAATTATTATTGGAATATTGATTACGGCCTTGATTATCAGAAGAAAGGCCAGACCGCATTTACCCCCCCTGTTTCCCTATATTTTGGCTTGCAGGAGGCATTGCGAATGATGTTGGAAGAAGGAATCGAGCAAATCCTAACCCGCCACAAGAACTATCGAGATCTTGTGAGGGATAGTGTGCAGGAGATGGGACTTCAACTCCTGACAGAGGATCGGTTCGCTTCCCCGGCGGTAACCTCTGTTCTGGCGCCAGAGGGAATTGGTGCCAACGAAATTCGCAAATATATGCTGGAAGAATTTAATATCGTACTGGCGGGTGGTCAGCAAAGCTTGGATAATAAGATATTTAGAATAGGGCATTTAGGGTATATTAGAGAATTAGATTTACTTTCCGTCTTAGCTGCTTTGGAAATCACATTAAACCATTTAGGATTTCCCGTTGAATTGGGAAAAGGAATTAAAAAAGCGCAGGAAAGAATACTCCGGGAACATACATCGGGGTAGTCAGACGAAAGGAGAAAGAGAAGTGGAAAAGAAAAAAATTATAGTAACAGAAAGAATTGCTGAAGAGGGATTAGCACTTTTAAGAAAAGAAGCAGAGGTTGATTTCAGGGACGGGATATCCCGGGAAGATTTGCTTTCCATCATTGATCAATATGATGCACTCATTGTAAGAAGTGTAACTAAAGTCAATGAAGAGTTAATTGAAAAAGGTACTCGTATAAAAGTGATTGGGCGTGCCGGTAATGGAATTGACAATATTGATGTAGAAACCTGTACGAAAAATGGTATTATTGTTGCCAATACCCCGGACAGCAACACCATATCGGCGGCAGAGCAGACTATTAGTTTGTTGCTTTCATCCGTTCGTAATACGGCCTGGGCCAACAATGTGCTCAAAGGCGGCATCTGGGATCGTAAGCCTTTCCGTGGGGCTGAACTCTATGGAAAAACGGCGGGTATTGTAGGACTGGGCAGAATAGGCTCTATGGTTGCCACCCGTTTAAAATCCTTTAACATGAAAGTTATTGCCTATGATCCGTATATTGGGGATGATCGATTTGAGCGCTATGGGGTAGAAAAAAAGAATACCCTGGAAGAACTCATGCAGGAAGCCGATATCATTACGGTACACACCCCCAGAAATGAAGAAACTATGCATATTCTTGATGGGGATGCACTTAGCTATGCCAAAGATGGGGTACGTATTGTAAACTGTGCACGTGGTGGAATCATCGATGAAAAAGCCATGCTTCAAGGATTAGAAAGCGGCAAGATTGCCTCTATCGGACTGGATGTTTATGAAAAGGAACCCGCGCAGGGGAACCCGCTGTTTGAGTATTCCAATGTCGTATGTACACCCCATCTTGGTGCGGATACCTTTGAAGCACAGAAGAGAGTGGGAGAAGATATTGCCGAGCAGGTCATCAAAGCATTGCGTGGAGAAATTGTACCCAATGTCATTAATCTTCCGACACTGCTGCACGATGAACTGAAATATCTTAAACCCTATATTGATCTGAGCGAGAAATTGGGAAGCATTTATTATCAGGTAGCCAAAACGCCGGTAGACCGTGTTGAGCTAACCTATAGCGGACCGATTACTATGAATGATACCGGTATACTCACCATCGCCTTTTTAAAAGGACTCATGGAAGCGGTACTGGGAGAAAAAGTCACCTATGTTAATGCCCTCATGATGGCAGAAGAACGTGGCATAAGGGTTCATGAAAAGATACAGGAGAGAAGCCCTAAACGATATAAAAATCTGGTTAGTGCTAAAATCTACAATGAAAGCCAGGCACTACAGATTGCCGGAACCCTATCCCGAGCTAGAAGCCCCCTGATGGTAGAAATGAATGACTTTGAAACTGAATCGAACCTGGAGGGATATGTCCTCATCGTTGAAAACGAGGATCGTCCCAGAATGATCGGACCAGTAGCCACGATGTTAGGCGATGAAGGAGTCAATATTGCTACCATGAAGGTCGCCAGACAGGTAAAAGGACAAAGAGCAGTGATGATCTTTAACGTAGATAACAAAGTGGAAAAACCAATCTTAGAAAAACTCAGTGCAATGGATGGAATTCTAGGTAAAGCGACTTTGCTTCAGTTTTAATTAGAAAATAGGATTTTTTTAACGCAGATTCACGCTGATGTCCACTGATTAACGCTGATAATTTCAAAATATAAAAAACAGCGTTAATCTGCGACAATTAGCGGTAATCAGCGTTGAAATCGTTCCCATTCCCGGTTGCCCGCTAATTTTCATAGGTGGTTGTGTCCTCTGGATATGGAGGGTTAGTAAGCAAAATAGAGAATTTTTAAATAGAACCCCTGGTACAGGAAAGGAAGTAAAATAAATGTTAGATGCAAAAATGATTAGAGCCAATCCGGAAAAAATAGAAGAAGCGCTGAACAACAGAAATATGCCCGGCGCATTAAAGAATTTCCTTGAACTTGATGAAAAAAGACGTAAAATATTAACACAGGTGGAAGAAATCAAAAAGTTTCGTAACACTGCTTCACAGGAGATTGGGAAACTCAAGAAGAAGGGTGAAGAGCCGGAAGAACTGATGGAAAAGGTCCGTCAGGCAGGACAGCAGATCAAAGACTATGAAGACGGATTGAAAGTCGTGGAAAACGAGCTGGATCATATCCTGTACCGTATTCCGAATCTTCCCCATGAAAGTGTCCCGGTTGGACCTGATGAAGCCAATAATGTGGAAATCCGCAGGTGGGGAGAACCATCAAAGTTTGATTATGAGACGTTAGCCCACTGGGACATCGGGCCAAATTTGGATATTCTGGATTTTGAAAGGGCAGCTAAACTTTCCGGGGCGCGTTTCACGGTATACAAAGGATGGGGAGCCAGGTTAGAAAGAGCGGTAATTAATTTTTTCCTGGATACCCATACCACCAAGCATGGTTATCAGGAAATACTTCCACCCTTTATGGTAACCGCAGAATGTATGCTGGGGACTGGACAGCTTCCCAAATTTGCAGATGATATGTTCAAAATAGAGGGTCGGGATATGTATATGATTCCCACAGCCGAAGTGCCGCTGACCAACCTGTATCGGGAAGAGATTATCGATGGAAAAGAGCTCCCGCTGTATGTGACAGCCTATACAGCCTGTTTCCGAGCTGAGGCAGGGTCTGCGGGAAGAGATACCCGCGGGGTCATTCGGCAGCACCAGTTTAACAAAGTTGAGATGGTGAAAATCGTCCCAGCAGAGACCTCTTATGAGGAACTGGAAAAACTCACAGCAGACGCAGAAGATGTTCTGCAGCTCCTGGGTTTGCCTTATAGAGTTATGCTATTGAGTACAGGTGATATGGGCTTTTCCTCCGCGAAAACCTATGACCTGGAGGTGTGGATGCCCTCTTACAATGATTATAAAGAAATCTCATCCTGTTCGAACTGTGAAGATTTCCAGGCGCGCAGAGCTAATATTCGTTATCGTCCGGCCACTAAGGCCAAAATACAATATGCGCATACCCTGAATGGATCAGGTGTAGCCGTCGGCAGGACAGTAGCTGCGATCCTTGAAAATTATCAGCAACCAGACGGTTCTGTGATCGTACCGGAAGCCCTTCGTCCGTATATGGGTGGACTTGAGATCATACGATAAGTAGGATTTAGCAGAACAAATGCTCAGTGCATCTGTTGACAATAGGATAACCCTATGATATACTTTTTTTTGCATTGGGCAAGTACCATGCATCCTTCTTGATGGAGGGGTGTCCGAGCGGTTGAAGGAGGCGGTCTTGAAAACCGTTGAACCTTAACGGGTTCCGTGGGTTCGAATCCCACCTCCTCCGCCATTGAATATGGAGAGATGGCTGAGTTGGCTGAAGGCGCTCGCCTGCTAAGCGAGTAAGCGGGTTAAACTGCTTCGAGGGTTCGAATCCCTCTCTCTCCGCCACTATTATTTTGGTTGGATGTAACTTCTTAATGTAAATTGTGCGCCCGTAGCTCAGCTGGATAGAGTGACAGGCTACGAACCTGGAGGTCGGGGGTTCGAATCCCTCCGGGCGTACCATATGAATATTCGTTCTTATTAAAATAAATTGAGCGCCCGTAGCTCAGCAGGACAGAGCAACGGTTTCCTAAACCGTGTGCCAGGGGTTCGAGTCCCTTCGGGCGCACCATTTGGCGGTGAGTCCCGACTATGAGGGATAAAGAATATATGATGCTGGCGCTTCATCAGGCACAAAAGGCAGCGGTGATCGGAGAAATCCCAGTAGGCGCAGTGGTAGTATATGATGATGAAGTTATATCATTTGCCCACAATGAAAAAGAACTTCGCAATGATGCGACAGCACATGCTGAAATGCTTGCGATGCAAAGGGCAGCGAAACATCTTGGGGTCTGGCGCCTCACAGGGGCGACAATGTATTGTACATTGGAACCATGTCCCATGTGTGCCGGAGCCATGATCAATACGCGTTTAAGCAAACTGGTTTACGGTGTGAGAGATCCAAAGGCAGGATCAGCGGGGTCAGCAATAGACCTCCTGCGGTATCCAGGTCTGAACCATCAAGTGGAGATTGAACAGGGAATACTTGAAGAAGAATGCGCACAAGTGTTGCAGACGTTCTTCGAGGATTTGAGGAGAGATGGCCGAGTTGGTCGAAGGCGCTCGACTCGAAATCGAGTAGGCGGGTGATCCCCGCCTCGTGAGTTCGAATCTCACTCTCTCCGCCACTTTAATAACTACTACAATTTAATAGATGTCTTTTTTTTGTGGAGAGGTGGCTGAGTACGGCTGAAGGCGCGCGATTGGAAATCGCGTAACGTGTCAAAAGCGTTCAAGGGTTCAAATCCCTTCCTCTCCGCCATTATTAAGAATTACCAAGGGGTTTCAGGTTTTGATCTGGAACCCCTTCTTGCTGTTTCTAATTAAGATTTTAAGGTTGCTCCAGAACCGATTATTTAATGGTTGGAAGGCGACGTGTCAGCCTGCGGATAACGGAAAAAGGCATGTGTTCTAGCCCACCGCTGGTTTCTTGTGGTGTAGCATGCTCGCTTCTTTTATTCAGTTAAGGAATTTACAGACCAATTCATCCGTTACTTTTACACATGCCATATTTGCTGAAGTATAGGGTACTTTTAAGAAAACCACAGTAATAATGGAAGGATTTATTTAATCCAACGGGTACAGGCATTCTCTGGTATGGACTATCAGTAAGTTCACACGAAAATACCTAATAATCCTATTAAAAGCAATGACCTATAGTCTCGTTTATGATCAATTCACACGGTGCTAGCAGAGGTTATTTTCATACTCGTTTGTGTTTCCCGATCATGGGGGTTGATAAGTTGGTGTTTAGGCACCGAAGAGTTTAAGAAGAGTAAAAATGAAGGCTTTTTGGAAGGATTTTTAGAGGATTGAGATTATCTCCTAAAGTTCTAGTACAAACAGAAGCAACTGACGAGAAAAAGCCTTAATTTAATTCGCAGAGTGATCGTGGATTTGACCAGTAAAAATGTGGGTTTACAAGCATTATTGGTAATTTAAGGAAGTTCGCTTGCCGTAGACGTATCAAAGGGATAGGTCTGTTCTCCTAGATTTTACTCTTATCTATGACAGCATAAGCAGGATTACTGGTAATTTTGACGAAACAATTACCATTGCTATAAATATACATTATACTGTTTATATAATGACCTCTGTAAGATTGGCAGGATAATAGAAAGTGGAGGAATATCGTGAACAAGGCATTAGATACTCTCTATAAGGTATTGGACTTCCAGAGCGGGTCATTATTGACGGCTTCTGATAAACCAACTTCCAGCTTAAGCCTCGATGACTGGTTGGAAAAGGGTGAATGGTTGGCTGCGGCAAAACTGGCAGGGGCTGACAAAGTATTCTTTGTCGAAAACAACCCCGTTGCGGTATTTGCCGAGTGCGGCGCAGATCATCTTGAAAAAGAAAGGACTTTCAATCGTATCTGGTGTCTTGGTCGCCCAAGATTGTTGTTTTTGGTTTCGCCCGGTGAAATATCCGTGATTGATCTGGCGCAAAAACCTATCAACTTATCTGTAAGTCGAGGAAATAATTCCGAAGAACAGCAGCAGGTGAAAACGTTGGCAACTCTCCACAAAATTGAAAAAATTGCCCATACACTTCAACAGTTTCACCGTGATAATATTGAATCGGGAAAAATATTTGGAGACAGTCTATTTGGTGATGTGAAAAATAGAGCAGATAAAGCTCTTATACGTGATTTAAAAACAGTCCGACGCGAGTTGATTCAAGCCGGCCTGTCAGGTCAAAAGGTAAAGTTTGCGCATGCCTTGATTGGTCGTTCAATTTTTATTCGCTATCTTGAAGATCGGGGGATTCTGACACAGGATTACTTCATGAAAGTTGCCCGCCAGACTTCCGGATGGGAAGAATTCCTCGGCAATCAGTCGTCCCGGACTGGATTTGATTTTTCTTCTGAATACCAGGTTTTTTACCCTCGGGTACTGGAGAACAAAGCATTTACGTATGCTTTGTTCAAGGCACTTGCTCAGGATTTCAACGGAGATATGTTTCCTGGTGTAAATGAGGAGGAACAGATCATTACACAAGAACACCTGAGGTTGATCCAAGATCTCCTCTATGGTGATGTCGGAGTTCAAAAGCAGCTCTTTTTTTATTCTTACCGCTTTGATATTGTTCCTCTTGATCTCATCAGCTCAATATATGAGGAGTTCTATGATCCGTCCACTAGTGATGAAGCAAAGCAAAGCAAGGCAAGGCAAGATGGTGCTTATTATACTCCATCGGTACTGGCGGAATTGGTACTATCCCGGTTATTGACTGCCAAGGAACTGAAAAGAAACCCCCGTGTGCTAGATCCTGCTTGTGGTTCTGGAATCTTTCTGGTTGAATCTTTCAGACGGATTGTGCGCTATGAATGGCATAATAATCAAAACCGACCGGATTTTGATGTACTTAAACAAATTCTTGGTAAACAGATCGCGGGTATTGAGGTTAATGAGGAAGCTGCGAGAATTACGGCATTTAGCTTATATCTCGCATTACTTCATTACTTAGATCCACCCGCAATTACAGAGCAAATCAAACAGGGCAATAAGTTGCCAAACCTTTTAGCCTCAGAAAGCAAGTCAAAGAACTATTATAATTGTATTTGGGTAGGGAATGCTTTCGATACTGCAGCGATAGAATCGAACCCGCTATGGTCCTCCCATTTTGGTAAACATTGTGCGGATATTATTGTAAGCAATCCACCCTGGGGCGCACCGGGGAAAAACGCGGATGACACAACAAAAGCCCGCCAAAAAATGATGCTTAAATGGTGTAGTATAAACCAAAAGCCAATCGGTGACAAGGAGCCTTCACAGGCATTTCTCTGGCGGTCTCTCGATTTCCTGAAAGATGGTGGGAAGGCGGCAGTGTTGGCTTCTGCAGGAGTGTTGTTTAAAAACAGCACCACAACTCGGGCGTTTCGTGAACAATGGATGGACAGGGTCAGGCTTATTGAAGTGTTTAACTTTACGCACGTAAGGAAATTTTTCTTTAAGGGAGCAGTTTCTCCCTTTGTAATAATTTGCTTCGTAAAGGATAAGCAGAATGATTTTCCGGTTAAGTATTGGTCGGCCAAACAAGTCTTGGCGTTAAAGGAAACTCAGGCGGTGTTTCTTTCCAAATATGATATTCATATTCTACGAGACGAGTCTCTGGCATCGAGTGAATTATGGAAGAGTTACTGGTTCGGCCGCTTGGCGGATAGACAGTTCATCAGATGGCTCCAATTTAAACACCAACTCAGACATTATTTGGATCGGGGCAATTCAGGTCGCGGATATCAATTGATAAACAAGGATTTAAATGCAGACAAGTTGCAGCCTTTTAAAGCACTCTTGAAACTGGAGTCGCGTTATGAACCACCAGTATTCACAGCGCCGCCCGAACGTGTGTATTGTTTCGGCGCCGAAGGTGCTTACAAGGGACTTCGTGTGCTTGTCAATGAAGGCATTTTTGAAAAATCTCAGCCTCAGGGAATTATAATTTCCTAATTTAGTGACACTCCGTTTTGTTTCTATAGGAGTGTCTATGGGCTTAAGCTGTTGGAGCAAGAAGAATGGAATCACAAGGTACTCCTTGGGATTCTATGGTCTTCTTTTGCCAGGTACTATTTCTTTATGACATCGGCGAACTGGGGCCTTTGGCATCATAAATTGTTGATTGATGAGTTGCTCCGATTTCCCATTGTTTTGGCTAAAGAGAATCCGATATCCGAAAAAATTATTGCTATCGTTGACAGACTCCGTAATTATCACCCACAAAAGCATGATCTGCTGTATTCTGATGGTGTGGTTGAAGCTGAAATCGAGATTCAACGACGAATCTGGGAGAAAGAACTGGACGAGGCGGTGTTTGAACTCTACGGTCTGAATGAAGAGCAAAAAGACCTGATCCGTGATTGTTGTGAGGTAACACTTCCGTTTTTCTACAAGCCCTTCAACAGTGTAGGAACCATGTCTGCGGTGCAGGATAATGATCTATCATGGATAGAAAAATACGTATACATATTTGCCCGGCGCTGGAACACCTACCTTGGAGGTGCCGCGGAAATGAGGGCGGAAGTTCATGTTGGAGCTCACGGGAATATGGTGGCTGTTGAGTTTTTTACAGCTGACAAGATTGATCCATGGAATCTAAACATTAAAAATGATTCTTGGCAGTATGTCTTGGAGCAAATTGGAAAAGCTCTGCCGCAACCAATGGAAACATCCCAAATCCTTGTGGATGGCGTTGTTCATGTTGTCTCTGATGATGCTATTATCGTAATAAAACGTAATGAAAAGCGTTTTTGGACTCGCAGCCTTGCCAGGGAAGACGCGGATGCGACATTGTGCAAACGTATGGTTGAATCCGGGTCGGAAGATGGAGGGCAGGACTGATGGCACGAGGTGGAATCCCTTCACGTTTCAACTTATGGAATAAGCACGAAACCCTTTATGTTGGTATATTTATAATTGCCCTGCAAAGGCTGTCGGATGATAAATGTGACACAACAAACGAGGACATAATTTCAGAACGACTTTGTATTATTCTGAACGAGGTTTGTTTTGAAGAAAGTCAGAAAAACAATTGCGAAATCCGCACACCAGACTGGGAAAAACCGATACAACCGATAGCTACTAGTGAGATAAAGGGAGGTAAGGTTAGATACCGCCCTGATTTTACTTGTAAACTCACTAACCCATTTGCAGATAGTCCCGATGATCATGAGATACCATTTCATATTGAATGTAAGCGATTAGGATATCCTACTGTTGAACGACAAATTACCGGCGGCAGAAACAACACATTATTTTCCCGAAAGAAATGGCATCCAGCGACAGAATAACATCGGAGCGACAGGCAATGAACGGGAAAACAACGCAATCTGATCGTCTAAGCTATACCGATCAACATAAAAATAACGAGCCAAGCAATATATTACATGGCCCGTGAAAAAGGTAACGATTTTTACTAGCGTAAAGACTGGTTATTACTGGCGGCAAGAATCGTTTCAGCATCA
>JAYEHK010000087.1:0-3675 GCA_034659475.1 Bacillota bacterium
GCGTCGGCCTTCCCATTTACGCTATTTCGAGGCTCAATCCCTTCAACCTTTCGGCTTTCGGCCCGCTACCTCGCTTGCCTACGCTTAAATACACCTGTTACCAGACGCATTCCAAGGCTAGCTACGAATGGTTGGCTAAACCTTTCTCGGCGGGCTTCCCACCCGCTTTATATCACGACCTTGCTCGGCCGCTCCGTCAATCTGCGTTCAAATTTTCGTTCCTCTACCTGATTTCCTCTTACCCGAAACGGAACTGAACACCGCAAGCGGCGTTGGGGTAGTTCCATTCGAGGACTTCGGGGCCGCAGACAATGCGGCAGGTACCACATTCCAGGCAACCATCTATGCTGAGTTCGACCTCGCCTGCATCATTTATGCTATACAGTCCTGCCGGACATACTTTTACAGCTCTTAGCAGCCTGGGGTCCTTTTCCATCCCGGCTTTGATCTTAATATGAGGTTCTTTGTCGTGCTTAAAAACATCCAGCCCCAGTTTAGCTTTTAGTCCCATGGGTTCAACGGCTTCACTCATATCTTCCTCACCCCCATAAAATCTTTCCCCATTGCCCAGATTTCTTTAAAGTTCATCTGCTTTTTAATGGTCGGATACAGGTTGGCCTTGGGACCTGCAGAAACTTCATATAAGTCCTTCATGACGTCTCCGGCAAGTTGAGGATAATGGTTAAAGAATCTAGGATTGTCCAGGACCTCGGTTGCATTTTTAAAGGCCTTAAAATCCTTCATCACAAAGGAATCATTTAGAAGCTTTTCATATACAGCCAGTCCTGCTGCACTATAATCCTCTTTTTGTTTCGCCTGTAGAACAGCCTGAGCAGCATAGTAGCCCGAGGCTAATGCATATTCCATACCTCTCACAGTGACTCCAATATTCATCGAAAACCCAGCTGCGTCTCCTGCTACCAGAATACCGTTCCCATAGAGTTTGCTCATGGTTTTGTATCCGCCTTCAGGAATAACATGAGCAGAATACTCGGCGATTTCTCCCCCTTTGATCAGCCTTGCAACTTCAGGTCTGGTTTTAAACTGATCCAATAGATCGGGAGCTTTGTCGCTGGACTTCTCGTCCATGAGATCTTTGATGCCGACAACAAGGCCTAAACTGATGCTATCTTTGTTGGTATAGAGAAAGCCTCCGCCAAATTTACCATGGGTCACTTCGCCCATGTACATTCTGGCAGCACCCTCATTATCTTCAAGGTTAAACCGATCTTCAATGACCTGACGATCAAGTTCAATAATTTCTTTAAAACCTACCGCATAATCTTTGGGATGTCCCGGTTTTCTTAGTCCGGCCTTTTCAGCAATCAGGGACAGAACGCCATCACAGGCGATGACAACATCTGCCCTGAGTTCGTCTCCTCCGGCCCATACACCTTCGACTTTACCGTTTTCAATGATGATATCATCAACACGGCTCTTGGTCACGATCATGGCGCCTTTACGTTCAACCTGTTTGGAAAACCAGCGGTCAAATTTGGCTCTTAAAACGCTATAGCTCTGATAGGGTTCCTGCGCTAACTCAGAGTCATCATAGCGAACCGTCATGCTTCTATCTTTGTCCATGATGCTGACTTCTTCATGGGCGATATATCTTTCTAAAGGAGCTTTTTTCCATAGATCAGGGTACAGTTCTCTGATGGGGTTGACATATATTCTGCCACCGGTTACGTTTTTAGCTCCGGAATAGTCTCCCCGTTCGATGAGAAGCACTTCTAATCCTTCCTGGGCCAGGGTATAGGCTACACCCAGTCCGGATAATCCTCCCCCTGCTATGATTACATCAAATTTTTCCATATAATTATTGCACCTCTCTTATAGCATGCTTATAAAAATACACTGGTAACGCGGATATTATTCCACGTTACCAGCCTTACTCTCCTACCGCAATGTGACTCCGGCAACAATCATCTTCTGCATATCATTGACGCCTTCGATCTGTGGCCCCATAACCGCATCGCGATAGAGACGCGATACAGTATAATCCTCCATAAGACCGTAAGAACCATGTATATCTATAGCAATACGTGCTACCTCTGTCGCCGTTTCAGTAACAAAAGCCTTGGTTACCGCAGATTCTTTGGCAAATTGTACGGGGTTTTTCACCTTATCTGCCAAACAACCCAGGCGATAGGTCAACCAGCGAGCGGCTTCATATTTGATGGTCAGGTCAGCAACTTTCAACTGTATTGACTGAAATTTAGCAATTGGTTTATCCCTATGGGTTTTTTCTTTTGCATAAGTCATGCCTTCTTCGTAAGCGGCCAGAATACCACCCAGAGCACACGCACTAACACCTACTTTGCCAAAGGAGATACCGTATTGCAAAATCGGATAACCCTGACCAACCTGTCCGAGAAGGTTCGCCTTGGAAACACGAACATCTTTTAAATACACATCAACCAGAGGTCCACCATGCATCCCCATCTTGTGCCATTGTTCAGAAACGGAATAGCCTTCACAGAACTTTTCTACGATAAACGCAGTAACTTCCTGGGTTTCGCTTTCGCGTGCAAAAATGACAATAGGTCCTTCAAAATTCGCGTTGGATATAAACCTCTTGGTACCATTGAGGACATAATCATCGCCATCTTTAACAGCTGTAGAGGTGATTTGTTTAGGATCTGATCCAGTACCTGGTTCCGTAAATGCGAACGAGGCAATCTGTTTGCCCTTACAAGGAAGAAGCATATATTTTTTCTTCTGTTCTTCTGTTCCAAATGTGCTTATTGCTCCGAGTGCCAGCGTATGCGCTGATATAATCATGCCTACACCTGACGAAGCTCTTGCGATCTGTTCCATAGCCAGCACATACTGGTCATAGCCACCGTCTGCTCCCCCATACTCTTCTGCAAAAGGAATACCGAATAAGTCCAGTTCACCTAACTCAGCAATAATTTCATCAGGCACCTTGTTTTCCACATCAATCTGCTCAGCAATCGGTGCAATATTCTTTTGAGCATATTCCCGCGCCATCTTCTGGATAAGCTCCTGCTCTTTGGATAACGTAAAATCCATAGCTTATTTTCTCCCCTCTCTCCTGACTTTAGTCAGATCAAAATTCATCAATAGTAAATCACGTAATGGTACTATTCTGTTTTTTTAAAGTATACCATATAAAACAAGTGTTATAGTAAACTTTTTTACGAAAATCTTAAAAGTTTGCCATAAAAAAAAGAGGACGAAGATGCACCCACCTTTGTCCCCCTTTTTTCATGATTAATGATAGAGCATGCCCTGATATTTTTGCCAGTAGGAAGCAGGTAAATGGCAGTTTACAGCAAACGTGATCTCTCTTACTGCTTTGTCATTAACCTCCCATTCGCCTAATTGCTGCAGTAGTTGCAGATTTCTCCTTTCCAGGCGTTTAATAATCTCCCATTCCGGAAGCACTTCCAGATATGCCTCATGGCAATCGTCATGCGTATAAACAAGGTTCCACAGATCATCAGTTTGCAAAAAAAAGTGTGGAATAACATAATGAATAGCAGGTTCATCAATAATCTGCTTCTGACAAAATAAACATCTGCGTTCAGGATTAGAAAAATCCAAATAAGAGCGGTAGTTCTCTAATTTCATTTGTTGCTTACGAAGAACAACCTCATTGATTGAATCAATCGGATGGATCAAAAATCTTTGGAGCTTTTGATAATTCGG
>JAYEHK010000088.1:0-3656 GCA_034659475.1 Bacillota bacterium
GTTTCGCCGGTTATCTGAAGCAACCCCTAAAAAGGCTCTCGGCATTTGCCGAGAGCCTTTAAACGGAGGTTGCGTGCCTGACACCAACTTGTCAACTTATTCATGTTATCTATTCACAACACATAAAACCGTCGAAATAAGTTGATAAGGTGGTGTCAGGCACGCCTGGTTTAGCCTTCAGCCCCTGGCATCACATTACATCTAACCCCTTCACCTATTTTCATCGGTGGTTGTGTCGTGCGGCCATGGGTGGTTAATTAGAAAAATCTTTACATATTATGTTTTAATTTTCTCCTCCCTGGTAATACTGAATTTACAGGGAGGAGTTGTTCGTATGAAAAAAAAGATCGGTGGACTTATTCTCATATTTATTATTTCATTTTTGGGTTTTTATTGGGCAGCGGCGAGCGGAGATTCCCTTGCGGATTCTGTTCTGCGTTTACATGTCATTGCCAACAGTGATGATCCAGACGACCAGGCGTTAAAGCTGGCGGTAAAGGATGACATTGTTACCTTCATGAAAAAGGAATGTGTAGATGTAGAAAATGCCAATCAGGCTGAGGATATTGCTCGAAATAAGATTCCGGATATGAAAACGATTGCCGAAAAAAGGATTAAGAGCAGTGGTTATCAATATCCTGTAGAAGTGTACGTGGGAGAATATGACTTCCCTACCAAGTCTTATGGAAATCTAGTTCTTCCTGACGGTCGTTATGATGCTGTCCGGGTGGTAATAGGCAGAGGAGAAGGGAAAAATTGGTGGTGCGTCTTGTTCCCGCCGCTGTGTTTGGTTTCTTCTTCAGATAAAGGGTTGAGTTTGGAGAGTCCGGAGGAAGCCCAGGTAACATTGAAATGCTTGGAGTTGCTTCCCAAGGGGATGAAACTTGGAAAATATGAAATTCGATAAAGAAAAGGAAGGTCCTTGATTCAAGGGTGATTATCCGGGGCACTTGCAAGAGCAGATGTTCCAGATGATTAACATACATTCCCCCCTTATAAAGGGAACGGTTTTAGGATCGTTCCCTTTTGTTCATCCTAAAGTTATAATAGGGAAGAGGATAAAAGAGAAGGAGCCAAATCGGTGAAGAAAAATGTAACGATAGAGGCGCCGGCCAAGATTAATCTAACGCTGGATATTAAGGGGAAGCGTGCGGACGGGTATCATGAACTCGAAACCGTTATGCATCAAATCAATCTGGTTGATCATATACATTTACAGGAAGCTGAAAAAGGTGTTACCTGCAGGAGTAATAGTACGCTGATTCCGGACGACGAAAGCAATCTTGCCTTTCAGGCTGCGGAACTGATGATCGAAAAATTTGGCATAACAGAAGGAGTTAACATTTTTATAGAGAAAAATATACCTGTAGGAGCTGGGCTCGCTGGTGGAAGCACAAATGCTGCAGCGGTTCTTGAGGGGATGAACCAGCTTTTTGCTTTGCAAGTACCGTCGCCGAGACTTCAGGAGTTAGGCGCAACCCTTGGTTCTGATGTGCCTTTTTGTTTACTGCAGGGGACTGCTGTGGCTCGCGGAAGAGGAGAGTTATTAACCCCTTTAACGAAGGGGCCCCGCCTTGAACTGCTTCTGGTTAAACCTGATTATCAGCTTTCCACTGCTGAAGTATATAGACAATTTAGAATGGAAAAGATAACAAAATCACCCGATACACTCGCTTTCCTTAATGCATGGGGAACAGAGGATATAGATGGGGTTTGTAAATATATAATCAATGTTCTGGAAACAGTGAGTATTCCAATGGTTCCAGAAATTGAAAATATAAAGCAACAGATTTGTTCCCTGGGGGCACAAAACGTGCTGATGTCAGGAAGTGGACCGACTGTTTTTGGAATATTTAAAACACAGCAAGAGGCCCGGTTGGCCTGGGAAAGTATGAAAGTACGTTACCAGGAGAGCTTTGTGGTCTCATCTTACAGATGAGGTGATAAGGATGGGAGAAAAAAGATTGGTACCGGTGGATTTAGATTCCTACAAGCCATTGCGGGAACTGGTTCTTGAAGCTATTAGAGAAGCGATTATTACTGAAAAATTACAGCCCCAGGAACGCCTGATGGAAATCCAGTTGGCTGAAGAACTGGGCGTTTCAAGAACGCCAGTAAGAGAAGCCCTGCGAAAACTGGAACTGGAAGGGTTTATTGTTATGGTGCCCAGAAAAGGGGCCTATGTAGCAGACTTATCCCTTAAGGATATTGCGGATGTTTTTGAGATTAGAGCAGCGCTGGAAGGGCTGGCGGCCGGGCTTGCAGCGGAAAGAATTACAGATGAGGAAATAGAGGAAATGGAACGGTCGCTGGTTGAAAAAGGAGAGGCCATTAATCAGAATGATTTGGAACGACTAGTGGCAGTAGATACAAAATTCCATGAATCCATCTATAAGGCTTCTAGAAACGACCGTTTGAGTTCTATTATCAGCAATCTAAGGGAACAGATTCAACGATTCAGGTCGACGTCTCTCTCTTATCCGGGGCGAATGCAGATGTCTCTGCAGGAACACCGGAATATTTTGGAGTCAATAGAGGCCCGTGATATACAGCTTGCCCGACAACTCGCACAGGAGCATATTGAAAATGCTGAGAATGTATTGATTGATGCGTTAAAAAAAGAAGGTTTTTAAAACGGGGAATAGTGAGGGAAAAAAGCATGCAATATGATGCAATTGTACTGGCCGGGGGGAAGAATAGCAGTGATCTTAAGAAAATTGCTCCATTTGATAATGAAGCGTTGATTATTATTGGCAATTACCCGATGATTTATTATGTGTATTCTGCACTGCGTGATTCTTCTATGATTCGAAATATAGTAGTAAGTGGCCCGGTAGAGGCTCTTCGAGGTATTTTGCCGAGGGAAGACCATCTGTTTTTTGTTGAAGGTGGAGAAAATGCGATAGAGAGCTTTGCTAATGCCGTACAGGTTTTGCGTTCGATAGGGATTAGTGAAAAAGTACTGGCGATGCCAACGGACATTCCTTTTATCACCACAGAAGCCATTGAAGATTTTTTGTGTCAATGCGAAGACTGTGAAGCGGATTTTTATTATCCTGTAACGAGCAAACAGGATAATGACGAGAAATTCCCCGGGGTAGTTCGTACGTATGTAAAACTACGGGAAGGTATTTTCACAGGAGGGAATCTTTTCCTGCTGCGAAATCCAATCATAGATCAATGTCTGGATATGGGGTTACAGCTTGTTTTGCGAAGAAAAAGCCCGTTGGCCATGGCTCGGTTATTTGGCTTTGGTCTGGTATGGAAGTATCTCACCCGACGATTATCCATTGAAATGGCGGAAGAAAGGTTCCATAAAGTGCTGGGGCTAAGAGCTAAAGGCATTATTTCTCACTACGCAGAAGTGGGTGTAGACGTAGATAAGCCCTCTGATCTGGAACTGGCACAGGGCTATCTAACTGGCATAACACTTAACCTATAAAACCCAAAAAGCCAGCCTCTATGGTGCAAAAGGCTGGCTTTCTTTTTGCCAACAAAAGTACTTCGCAGAAGACAGAAGATGCGACACAAAGTTGGTTAGTTGGTTAGTTGGTTAGTTGGTCAGTTGGTCAGTTGGAAAACTGAATAGGGTGTAGAATGGGACAAGCGGTGTCTGACCCCAACAATATTGGAACTCTGCGTATCTAGATAATTGG
>JAYEHK010000089.1:0-16859 GCA_034659475.1 Bacillota bacterium
CAAGACCTGCTTCTGGCCTTCAAATGCAGGAATCAACTGGGTGTCCATCGCCTTTTTACTCAACGTGACAGCCTCTTGAACACCCGGTTTGTTACCGTTGGCATCGGTTCCTTTTTCGGTGTCATAGCTGGCTGCATCAAACAGAGGATTTGACAATCCCAACCGAATCTTTTTCAGATTATCAATAAGAGAAGCAACCCCACCACTCAGTTGTTGGACTCCATCTTTCACTGATGTCAAGCCAAACAAAAGGGTTGCATCCTTACCCGGTGCACCAACTCCACCTTCAATTGTATCAAAGGCATCGTATAACTGCCCCATACTATCCTGTACCTTTCCCAGAGAATCAATCTCTGATGTAGTCGGTACAATCGGCATAATAGCAATCTTGAAGCTATTCAATGAAATATTTTTTGCATCAGCTTCCAGGGTTGTAAATTGTTTTGCAGGATATTTAGGAGGAACAAGGGGCACGGTCCAGCTAACCATACTGATTCCCTGAGCATCTACGATGACACCCTGCGGGGACTGGCCTGCCACACCCGGAGCCTGAATGTTAGAATAGTTATTGTTATTGAATTCCCAACCAGACAATGAAACAGCATACGGCGTATAGACCATGGCTTCTGTTTTAACCATCTCTCCGTTCTTGTCTTTGAATTCCAAGATCTGTTTTGCTCCAGTCAAGTTCTCTAGTTCGCAGGTGATTTTTAGATGTCCAGTTTTCCCTGCCAGAGCTGAAGCAGGCATTTCCGAGCCATCGAGAAAATACTTCACTTTAACAGATACAGGCATTTTCATCTGCTCAACCGCAGCCTGATCAAGTGTAGCAAGATAATAAACGTCCTGATAGTTTTCGCCTGCCGGTATATTCACATTCACCTTTAGTTTACCATCGGCGGTTTCTATCTTCTCTTTCCCATAAAGGTTGCGCACAGAGGAAATCTTATAAGCACTTCCATCCTCAATGACTGCACTTCCCTCGCCAAATGCACGCAGATGAGACAGGACTTTTATTCCAGTTATGTTTCCCTGATCATCAAGTGTATTGATAACCAGTTCATTATCCTGAACTTTGTCAAAACTCCCAGCCTGTCCGTAAGCACCTACCGTCGGGGCTAACAACAGCATTAGAGACAACAATAATACCATGGTTGATTTCATTCGGGTTTTCTTCAACATTTTACGGCCTCCTCTCTTACTGGTTTACAGCCATGGCAATACGAATCACAATAATTGCCATTAGAAGGCCAAGCAACAATGCAACCATCACACCAACTGCAGCAGGCAATGCACCTGTAGCCAGAGAAGCGGCATCTGTAGAATAGGTTCCATAAACAGCCGCAAAATATCCAGCCCACCCCAGGAACATTGCGTCAATCCGCAAGCCGGTTGTGGAAATCAATACCAGAAGGAACAGGGATAACCCGGACACAACTGCTAAATAGATCAAGTTTGCTGGCGGTAATGGCATAAACCCTACCAACGCAAGTATACCCGCCAATCCAACAACAACACCAATAATGATTGCAATCCCTGTCTTAAAATAGTCCCCCACAGGTCCAAGAACAGCAAACATCGCCATTGCTATAGCAGCCATGTAAAAAGCATTAACACCTATCACATCTTTTAGCAGGACGAAAACTGCGAAGAATACTGCCACCAGCAAACCAAGCCCAACGGCCTTTTTCATACTCCATCCCCCTTACCTAAGTAATCAGCCTGCTGGAAAGCTATCTTAATTCGCTTCCCAGTCACTAAAATGTATGCAGTTTAGCGAAGGTTTTTCTACCTTTTTGATTTCCCTCCTTTCAGCGCCTACTAATATTCCATATTTTATTACTAACTATAATATTATCCATTTAGCCAAAATTTTTCAATCAAATATTGTAATATTATGTTGTTCGGACATTTTATATACATGGTATTTAGAAGGGGAAAATGAAGAAGAATGGTGAAAGGTAACCGACAGAGTTGAGGTTACCTCAACTCTGTCGGCACAAAAGCATCAATTAAACCAATAGCTAATGCAGCTAACAAACTTCCCAGCAGGGAAACGCTTAAATAGGATGGAATAATAAACTGTGCCACATAAATAACCACCGCAGCAGTAACGAATCCTACGAATCCTCGGCTCCGCGGGGAGATTCTGTCACCCAGCAAAGTCTCTACCAGGTAACCCAACACCGCAATAACAACAGCGGCAATCAAGGCTCCAAGAAAACCTCCTACCTCAATTCCCGGAAGCAAGAATCCTACCAGCATTAAAACAACTGCAGAAACTATAAAACGGACTGCCATACCCAACATGATAAAACCTCCTTACATTTTTTATCTTAAATTCTGTTATTATCATGTCTGATGAAGTTCCATGCTATACATAAATAGATGCGGAAAACCTGTTACCCTGCATAAACTCGCTGGAATAAATGCCGTATACTCATACTTGAAAAATAAATAAACTTGCGTTTTTTCAGCTACAGCAGGAAAATATCTAAAAAATAAACCTCCTGTAGTCATCAACTTGATGTACTAGAGGAGGTCTTTTTTGCCAGGGTTCGGCAGGAGTCAACTCGCTGCCTGAACACAAACTTATCGTTGGTCAAATGTTATTCATTGTATAATTTTACTGCTTTTTATTCTTCCTTTGTAACTATTCAGCATCCTAAAAAACGGGGGCGTGTAGCCAAAAGCAAAGCGCGCAATCTTTTGGAACGTATGAGCCGATACAAGGAAAATATCCTCTTGTTCCTGCACATACCGGAGGTTCCGTTTGATAATAACCTAGTTGAAAGGGACATCCGAATGAGCAAAACACAACAAAATGTTTCAGGTGGTTTTCGTTCCAAGGATGGCTGTGATGCATTTGACATTCACCGCAGTTATATTGCTACTGCCATTAAGCATGAAATCTCTGTATTTGATGCCATAATGGCTTTGACTTCTGGCAAACCTCTCTTTACACACTCTCTATAATTTTTTAACCCGTTTTTAGATTTAATTTTGAAGGTTGTTATCAACCTTCTCTTTGACCTGCCCTTCTATGATAATAGGGGATGCTGAATAGTTACACGGAATCTTTATTACCGACATGTTATCACTCATATCTTCAACGGGGATCTCATAGAAGAGACCGTCCGGTCCCGTGAAGGTTATAACGTCAACGGAAAAATCAGTTGGGAACCCGCTGGTCACTATCAGAACGGTATCCGTCAGTTCATCGGTAATATCATAGACCTCAAATGCATCATCCATTTTCGCTTTTGTTTTCAGTTTGACATTGGTAATTGTCCCAAAGGCAACAATGTTGTAATAGGCTGGGGGGTTATCCGCCGGATACTTGGGATTATTAAACAACATAGCGTTTTCCAGCGGCGGTTCCTGCGGATAGTTCTCAATTACAACGGCACAATAATCATCATAGGTGATGGTCTGCCCGTGAATGGTTTCAGTCAGCCCTGCTTGCTCCGGACTGTTCTGTTCCTCCTGATTATTGCTGTTCATCGCTGACGCCAGTTCATCCAGGGCACATTCCACCTGATCCCCGATATAGCAATCCAGGGATTCCCCAATATTCACCAGTGTTTCACCCTCTGTATTCTCAACCCAGTAAGTAGGTACTACCCCACTGGCAGAGTTCGTCCATCCCTGTAAAACGAAGTATCCCGCATAACGTGAGGGTTCTTCCATGATATAGACCAATGCACCCGGGGTAAGGAATTCATCTTCCCCAGTAGCAAGATTAATGACATGGGTAAAATGGTTACCCGCTCCCGCTCCATTAGTACGGCTGTAAGCGTCGGTTTCATAGTATAGTTTTTTCCCGTCGTTGGACATCATCGGATTGAGGATGTTGCGAACGGAGTTCCCCCAGTCCTCCCCTTTATCCTCTGATTGGGCAAGAAGAACCTTCTTCTGACCATCATATTGTATGTACATGTAATTTTTAGGCTGATTCTGAACCTGTTTGGATTTATCCAGTTCAATGGTGATATTATATCCGTCACCGGGATAGGTGGCCTTTAAAATGTGGCCCTTTTCAACGTTTTTGCTGTAGACGCCGCTGTCCTTAATCATGATAATGCCCTTATCCTTGGCATTACTGTTCAGGGACAGTTCATACCCCTTGCCATTGCTGTCGCTGAAAGACATCACCATAATACCAGCTGAATCAGGAGCCGGCGCATTATGCAGTGTAATCAGTTCATTGTCAACAAAGCCTTCCCGTGCAAAGTCATATGATTCGCTGGCATATTCGCCCACAGAAAAACAAAGATCATGGATGATTCCAAATACCGCAATCGTATACTCATAATTACCGGAGCTTTCACCGTATATGACATTTTCTTCCAGGTTATCGACGTACTTGCCGTTGTATTCTTTGATGACAACTACATCATTTTCTTCAAAATTAACTTCTACCCCATTGATCGTCTCAATCATGGAAGCTGCCTGGGCTTTTGGTGCTGCCGGCTTTTCCGGCTCACTGTTTGCAGACGTATCGGCATTTTGAGAACTTGCTGGTTTTGAATTATCCGGGGTTTCGGCAGGTTCTTTGTCTCCGCCGCAGCCTGCCAGTGAAAAAGCCAATACAAGTGTAAACAACAGCGCCATAAATTTTTTCATAAGTATCTCTCCTCGATGTTTTTTTCATCCGGTGCGGGATATGCCATAGGTTTTTCAGGATACAACTATCCATTATTTGAATATAGATTGTTTTAAAGGGTACGTCAAACGGGTGTACCCATCCATATCGATTTTGATCAACGTTTACTGACTTGCCTCGACGTTTTTTGCAGGATAATAACTCCATTTATTTTTTAAAACAACAAAGGAGACGGGGTTGTTGCAGATAACCCCGTCTCCTTTGTCAGTATGTGAAAATATTCTATACGTTCAAATAAATAGTGTTATAACTATAATACCTGAATAAAGGGGAGGAATTTTATAAATATCCTATCCTTTATTATTGCCCATCTATACGTATCTTTTTTTGGTGGGCGCTCGTTAAAGATCAATAATGTCTCAAGAAATAACCCCCATTAAACCCTGTAGAAGCTCCCTAATGAACTTAGCC
Source organism: Bacillota bacterium (assembly GCA_034659475.1). Classification (GTDB taxonomy): domain Bacteria; phylum Bacillota; class Syntrophomonadia; order Syntrophomonadales; family Syntrophomonadaceae; genus JAYEHK01. The sequence continues at coordinate 5,078 of JAYEHK010000089.1, forward strand.
AACCTCTGAAAAAACCCCTGTGCCTGACCAGTACGGTGCGGACATCCTGTATCCCTTTTTGCAGCTTATCTAACTGCTCATTCATCTGGGATATGTTAATGCTCACCTGGTTGAGTTTTTGCATCAGGCCAATAATACGGGTTATATTTTCTTCCGCCAGTGTAATATTCAGATCAGCGCTGACCTGAATGATGATTTGCCTTATTTCATCAGGATCTTCAATCCTCTTTTCCACTACTTGTTTTTTGACTTCAAATATTATTCTGCTGGCTTTATCCTGCCCAATCTTCTCTCCCAGTTTGGATGATTCAGCTAACTCTTGGTTGGCAATCTCTTTCGCAGTTTCATTTAGAGCTTTCCCGCTGGCCAACTCAAATGCTTTCGTAATGCCGGTTAAGGCCGCTGTGCCAGAAACTTCAAAAGGTGCCTCTACATAAATCTACACATCTTCAATTCCTACAGTACTGGCGGCATTTGCATACATAAAAGGCGTTACCCTGTTAATATTATGGGTTTGAACATCAATCCCCTGATTTTTTATTTAGTCTGCCTCTTTCAGGTGGTAAATAGTATAGATTTTTTATTTGTTTCTTAATTAAGGCTACCCTTATCACTCCGTCCTGTTTAAATTATCTCAGGTGCACCTTAATCCTTCTGCGAGTTAGTATAAGCACAAAACAACCTAAGCCCGCTGCAGCCATTGCGAGGGGATGGAATAATAGATAGGCTACGGTGATTAAAGGCAGTAATAGAATTCTAACTAAAACTTTCAGCGGTTCACTATTGGCAATAAAGTTTGCTGCTGGCGGAGAATTATGATAATAGAATTCCACAAACTTCTGTCCCAAAAAATTGGTTAGCAAGTAACGATCTCTGAATTGTCTTAAGAGTGCTACATGCGACTCATATTTTGAACCAAAACAGGCTGTTGCAATAAAGCATTCGTCGATTACTTCCCGTTTGTCGAGCAGGGGATAGCCCTCGTTTTCACTAGTGACAAGCTTCCATGCTTTCAGTGACAACATGCTGTCTGCCGTCATCAATGATGTAACGTTTGTATTAAGGATCGATACAAAGACTACTTGCGGCAGAGCTGGCCCAATAGCCATGCGCTATACCACCTGATTCTAATTTGCCTACAAGACCACCCGCATTGGTGCCAGTCACAACTCCAGTCGCATAGCAATTTTGAAAAGCACCAGAATCAACCGTAACAAGTCCCACAAGGCCTCCAACATAAGTAATGTTACTGGTACTTGACACACTACCTCTCGCATAGTTATTCATTATCATAGCCCCTGACTGAGTGGTTCCGGCAAGACCGCCCCCATAGGTCATGTTACCGCTGCCCGATACGGTAACATTCGCATAGCTGTCTGTGATTTTACTGTTGTTAACTACATTCCCCACCAGACCGCCCACAGCATGATAATCGCTATCATCCCCAGCTGTCAAAACGCCCGTCACATAACAATCTGAAATGGACGTGGAACTGACATGCCCTGCCAGACCGCCTATTATATCCGTGCTGCTTCTGTACGAATAAATGGCAATGTTCTCTAATCCCACATCATATATCGCCGCCCCATGCGTGTATCCAAACAGACCTGCATAGCCAAACACTCCATTCGGACTGTTCACTGTACCTATATTCAGGTTTGATATCACCTGGCCGTTTCCGTCAAAGTTACCCACAAAATAGTAGGTTGAATTCGGACCAATTGGCGTCCACTGATAGCCTACCAGATCAATATTGTCAACAAGTTTGTAGCTCAAGCTTGCGTATGTCGCATTGTTGTTGGATGAATCAACGGCACCTTCATTGACAAGCTGGGATAGATACTTAAGTTGTACATTCGTAGCGATCTGATAAGGGTCATCCTGTGTTCCGCTCCCCCCTGCAAATCTAGCTAAAGAAGCGGAAAGGTTAACAGAAACTACATTTGAAAAATTGTCCATAGAATCCTTCACCTGAACCTGGTAGCTACCTGCTGTTAACTGGGCTAATTCGCTGCTGCTTTGCCATGTTGACCCGCCGTCTTTGGAATATTGATACGTACCGGTACCACCTTGTGCCGAGACCTGTATTTTACCGTCACTCCCTTGATAAAGCGTTACATCCGTTGGCGTTGTACCGACTGTTATAGGTTCATTTGCAACGATTTGCCAGCCATACCAATACATATCGCTGGCGTTGCCATCGTTAACCGCTTTATATGTGTTTACTGCACTTTCTGGAACATATATCGCCCTATTTGCAGGGCAACCAGCAAACACCTCCCATCCAACTGATGGAGGCGCAGCACCCAGCTCCATTTCCGTCAGACTTGAGCAGTTCTTAAACACCCAGTCATGGAAAATCGTCACTTTCGGCAGAACAGCATATTTAAGTGCTATATTATTATTAAAAGCGTAGTTGTATATTTCCGTCACTTCAGGCAGTCTCACACTTTCAAATTCACTTATTACAAGCATTTCAAGATTCGGCAGATTATCCCGTAACCATCTGATATCATTCCCGTTTAAATCATAAGTACTGTCTGCGTAGAAGTACCCAATATTAAGACTTTTAATATCACTGTATGAAAACTCGAAACGTACGGCCGCCTTCGGAAAAGCATTCGCAAAATCAGACAGACTTGCTAGTTCCCTGATTCTGTATGTTCCTGTAACTGAATCATAGGAATCATAAAAGTTATCATCTACTGCCTGCACTTGTACCGGGTACACAATTACCGTTAAACATAATAACATCAATATGCATAGTATTATTTTAAGTTCTGCCAGGGTGTCAAAGGGACGCTTCTCCTGGCACTGTTTACAGAACGACAATCGTCCATTCTTTAGCAAATTGCTCTTAATGGTGTCAGAACAACCGTCCCCTTGACACCCAACAGGAGGCCTTGTGTTTGCTATGCTGAAATATTACACCCAAAACATATACAAAGATTATGGTTAATGGTTACTGTGTCGCCGCTCGCATTATTGCAAAATTTCACTTACCAGGCACTGAAACAACCATGACAGTTCGTACATGCTAGTAATGTCAATGTTAAGCCTGCCCCCTTTAGCTTGAATCCGTTATATGGTATAGTGATGTTTAGTCTGTTTTTTTAGAAAGGATGTAAATCGTGACAACAAACTATGAAGAATTACAATCTCATGTCGGTAAACGACGCACTTTTGCTATCATCTCTCATCCAGATGCCGGAAAAACCACGTTGACGGAAAAACTTCTTCTTTTCGGCGGTGCCATCCGTACGGCAGGTGAAGTCAAGGGACGTAAAGCAAAAAAATTCGCTACATCAGACTGGATGCAGATTGAAAAAGACCGAGGTATCTCTGTAACCTCCAGTGCCATGCAGTTTAAATATGAAGGTCATCACATCAACATCCTGGACACGCCTGGACATCAGGACTTTAGCGAAGACACTTATCGCACCCTTGTAGCTGCAGACAGTGCAGTGATGCTGCTCGATGCCGCCAAGGGGGTAGAAACGCAGACCATTAAACTGTTTCGCGTCTGCAGCCAGCGTGGTATTCCCATCTTTACATTTATCAATAAAATGGACCGTTACGGCAAAGAACCCTTAGAACTCCTGGAAGAGCTTGAACAGGTGCTGGGCATTCGTTCCTGCCCAATGAACTGGCCTATCGGTATGGGTGATGAATTCTGCGGTATCTATGATCGCCAAAACAATCGAATTGAACTGTACAGGCAGGATGGACAGCGGGACTTTTTTTACCCGGATGAACGAGGGGTCGAAGATCCTTCTGTTCGTGAAATTATGGATGAAGGTCTATACAACAAGCTCTGTGACGATATCACGCTCCTGGATATCGCCGGAGATCCATTTGACGAAGAACAAGTCAACCAGGGAAAACTCACACCGGTTTTCTTCGGCAGTGCGATCAGCAAATTCGGGGTACAAACGTTTCTGGATGAATTTCTCCAGTTGGCCCCTTCGCCCCATGCGCATATGAGCAGCATCGGACCCATTGATCCAGCCGGAAACCCTTTTGCAGGATTCATCTTCAAAATACAGGCCAATATGAACCCGGCGCATCGTGACCGAATTGCCTTTCTGCGTGTATGTTCCGGTCAATTTGAAAGAGGCATGGCCGTCAATCATGTGCGAACCGGGAAAAAGATTAAGCTTGCACAACCCCAACAATTTTTAGCCCAGGACCGCGATATTGTTGACGTAGCCTATCCGGGCGATATCATCGGTTTGCATGATCCAGGGACCTTCCGCATTGGCGACACCCTGTGTGCAGAAGGCAGTTTTGAATTTGAACGCCTTCCACAGTTTGCACCAGAGCATTTTGCCAAAGTCATGAACCTGAATGCCATGAAATATAAACAGTTTCAAAAAGGAGTCAATGAACTGGTTGAGGAAGGAACCGTTCAGGTATTTCACACCACAGATCGAACCGAAGATATTATTCTCGGTGTAGTCGGCGAACTCCAATTTGAAGTTTTCACCTATCGGCTGAAAGCAGAATACGGAGCTGATATTAGGCTGCACCATCTTTCCTATGATCTGGCCCGCTGGGTAGACGGAAATGCACCCATTGACACAAGCAAATTGTCCAACATGAGCACCCTGTGTGTTACAGACCAGAACAACAAAATTGTTGTCCTTTGCGAAAATGAATTTGCTCTGAATTGGCTGGAAGGCCAGCATTCAAAGCTCACATTCTTTACATACCCCTATGATTTAGAGGACCAAACAAAACTGCGCAATGCTGAATAAATCTTTCGAATTCCCCTGTCAGACTGTCTGACGGGGGAATTTTTCTGATTATTATTGGCCATATCAGTTAAAATAGATTTATAAATGTCGCAGAAAGAAGGAAGAACAAATGGACCCATGTTTGAATTCGCTCTATACAAATGACCCTGATGCATTTATGATGACCATTCCCGAAGCCAAAAAGCTTTTGGATGGTGCAATGTACTACGGCCCCTTGGAGGGTCCAGATACCACATTGTACGAAAAACAGGATAAATGGTACCGGGTAACCCTTCCCTGCCTGGCCTGCCTGGGCATAACGGAGTACGATGACATAACACCAGTCGTCGAAATCATGGAAGTGAAACCAGAGGATTTACTATAGTGTTTCATTCTGATGAATTATTAAGAGGGGTATAACAGGCTGCCTTAACAGGCTCCAGCCTGTTATTTGCCACTGAAGAATCAGCAACAGACCAACCAACATAGTTCATGAAAACAGTTTTCCGCTAATGAAAAAAGAAGAAAACAAAATGCCCGCCATACAATGACGGGCAAACAATCATTTCACAATTGAGTAATAGAAGTTTAACAGTTTATCCAGATGCTCACTAATAGACAAAACCTCCGGATCCTGGAACCCTTTTTTCATCCCAAGCGCTACCAATACGGCCCGCTTTTCCTCAATCTCATACATTAATTCTTCTACATCACACTCTTCAGCCTAAGCAGTATTTGCTAACATATTCCTTATCCTCCGCAGAATATCTTAATACACTATTTGGCATTTGGTCAAGAGAAATATGTTCAACATTGATAGAAAATTTGCCTATGATTATTCAACTTTTTCTCCAGCCTGCTTACCCGAGGTGGTTATGTAAATATCATCAAGGTCTACAACCACAACTCCTTTAGGAACAAATTTGTCAGTAGCCTTTTTTACCATCTCCACACCAGCATCAAAATGGGCACCAGATGTTTCTATTTTAGCTATACCCTTGAACTGGAAGCCAACCGACTTTTTCCATACCGAAATCGAAACATGGGGATTGGCCTCAATATTAACTTTTGTTTTTTTCATGAAGTTGTCCACCAACATCAGCTGGTTTTCTCCTAAAACCTTCGTGAAATGAATCGGTACAGCATTGGGCACGCCATTTTTATCAGCGGTTGCAAGAACCCACATACTTCCCTCCAGAACTTCTCTCATCTCTTCATTAATCTTAGCCATAGTGACTCCTCCTTTTTTTGCTTGGATCGTAATTAACTTATGCTCATTATACATCAAAAAAAAGCCTTTAGGCACACATTCCCTTTTTGTTGGCTTTATCCAGCTATACAGATTCATTTAGGTACATATCCTACAAAAATAGTGGTAATTGATTAAATCAATTACCACTATTTTGCTTTGTTCATTATAGCATGTGTTAATGTCCCGTTAGTACGCTCTTACTAATTTAATTGTCCCAGCAATTTATAAAGCAACGCTGCGACTTCAGCTCGTTTCGTCGCTTTTGTAAGATTAAGATTTGCTCCATCACCACTGACGACACCCTGGCTAATTAGAGATTCTACACTATCTTTGGCATAACTTGCTACTTGTTGACTGTCAGTAAAGCATCTCGTTTTTGTTATCGCCATACAGGATAACTGCCTTGGAGTCATTCTTGTATTCACTGCTGTAGTATACGCCCCAGGTCATGGCAAGGTCATCGATGCCATCTCGATTGAAGTCACCTGCGACTAAAGAAACCATATTGGAGACATAAGCCTCTTCATAAAAGGAATAGGTCCACGCCTTTTCCCATTTGCCCATGTTAAGATAGTTACTCTCGGGCGTGTCGCCGTCTGTGCTTGTATACTTCAGTTTATAGATTTCCACACGAGAGTTGGAGGTAGCAGCGTCGCCAGCACCCTGGGGAACATACACTGCAATTTCGTCAATTCCATCGCCATCAAAGTCGCCGGTCTTGACCTGCAGGTAGTTCTGAAGCTGATAGGGCGCCTCACCAAAATCTTCCTCGTCGTATTTGCCAATGTTACCGATATACGAAGAGGTTTTAAGAAGGGTTTTAACCGAACTGGTTGCACCAGTTACAGGGTTAGTAAGATATAGATAGATGCCGGCATGAGCACCTTTTTTTGTAGCGTCGTCAACCGAAGAAGTGTCCCACTTACCTGCCGCAACAGTAACCACCATATCATCCTGATTTGTTTTATTTTCATAAATCTTTCCGGGATCTCTTATAGTAACACCAGTAAAAACACTTCTCCTTTGCAAGTATCGTTTTTTGGATGTAAACGCAGTAATTAATATTCAATTACCCTAATTGTTTGCCCCAGATTTTAATCACCAGACTACGTTCCTCAATAGTACTATTAATAACTAGAGGGGTCACCCTATTATTTCTTATTTTTAAATCAATCTGTCCATAATAAACGGTTGCATCTTTCCCGGGTGGAACATATTTCACCGGCATTGAATGAGGCTTTCTTTCTACGATTTCCAATCCCGCCAGTAAAGAAGCATTGTACAGAGTTGATGCTAATTGACAGATGCCTCCCCCAATATCATAATAGACTGCATTGTTCATTATGATCGGCGCTGGTTTATATCCCTTTTCTAAGGTGCGTTCGCCTAATTGTTCATTAAAGGAAAAGGTTTCACCCGGCATCAAAACTCTTCCGTCTAATAACTGGGCAGCACGTTCAATATTACTCGAGCGATTTTCATCACTAGTAAGTTCTGTGGAAACCGCCACAAGCACCCCATCTATTCCTTCCAGGTCCGAGCTTGTAACAGGTGGCACAATACTCTTCCAAACAATCTTCTGGGGTCGCCTGTTATTAGATTGCAGAGCCCGGATAAGCTTATCCCGGGTTCCTTTAATATCAATTTGTTTCCCGTTCTTCTCTTCCTTAATAACAATTCCAGCTTCGGTAAATTCTACCCTTGCCTCTTGAGCAGGAACCAGCATCTCCTCATTAAGCTCTTGAAGATGGAGATCCAGTTTCGTTTCATCCCAGGATAACTCCAGTAATCGATCTACATTTTGCGCCTGCAATTTAACGCACTGGATCACTTCTTCAGACATCTGATCCCACTGCATCTCCTCTAAGAGGGCACGAACAGTTTCCGAGTAATTATATTTAAAGCCATAATCTCCGGTATTTATCGTCCATTCTTTTGAACCATCTGTAAGAAAAATCTGTCTGTTGAGAATCACATGCTCATTTGCGTTGGCAAGTTTTCCAACAGCTTCTTCGGATGTTAATCCCCCCATCGTCTCACCATTAATCCGAACCCCCTGCGGAAACGTTTCTGCATTGCCTGGTACAATCCAAATAACAGCGATAGATATAACAAAAATAATTTCCAATAAAATTGTCAAAGGAATTAATACCCTAAGATTCTTTTTATACACTGACCATCAAAGCCTTAAATAAATCTGCTTGCAAAGCCTTTTCAATGACTTCCTCGGTTACAACCTCACCCTGAGAAATAATCATTGTTCCGTTAATATCCAACAGATCTTTCTTAACTGTACGACCAAGCAAATATTCCCTTTGCTTCTGTTCATACATTTCAACGGCTTTTGATTTAACCGGGGATTGGTCATTTTCTTCGCCATCAGGAATAGTAATATTATCAGAAACCTCTTCATCTTGAACAGGCTTGCTTTCTTCAATACTGTTCAGCAATTGATTTTCAACCTGTTCGCTTACCACAAGAACTTCTTTTCCTATGGTCATAACAAGCATACTGGGGATAATCCCTTTGCTCGTCCCCTGTTCTTCCATTTCATAACCGATTATACTGCCTTCGTTTTCGTCAACATAATACTCGATCGTCTTTCCAATAATCACACCTCTCCGGGTGAGCACTTTCGTTCCAATCGGATTAATGTCACTCTCTATGAGCTTAATAGCTGTAGACTCATCGGTAAGTTTTTTGACACTATCCATATTTTCGACCATAACAGCATCTTTGCCAATCCCAACGATCAGATCAAATGGAATCGCACCTGCCACATACCAGCTTGGAATCGTAACAAGCAGGTAATCCAAGCTCTTCGTTTCCGCATTAATGAGGAGCTCTCTCACTTTTCCAATCTCTTTTCCATCAGCAATGCTAAATACAGTAAGTCCTCTAATTTCTGAACTTTGCATCAAAACGACACCTCCTATATATATTATAGACTCTCGGCATTCGCCAAATTAGGTAAACCAACAATTTTTTTATCCCACCCCATCCAAAAAGCATTCCCGCCAACTGATGTGGCATTTTATCAAGTATAACTCCCGGTATTGAAATACAATGCAGGCGTTAACTTGCTTGTTTTACTCTCATCGCAAAAATATCCTCAATTATTAAATCAATCATTTCATTGTCGATGTTAAGTTCTAATATTCTCTCCATAATTCGTATAGCACTTTCGTAATCATCTCTAAATTTGGCCTTAAACGCTTCATCTAATAGCTGTTTAATGTTAGTTTGTGTATCATTCAGATCCAAATCAACAAACTCATTGGAGATAATTAACGTCCTTAAGTCTTCCGGCAAATCCAATCTTAGTATATCCTCAAAAATACTCCTCGCCTTTGTAATATCACCGTGGTCCTTTAACAGAAAGGCCTCGGTCAAAAGTTCATCTATATCAGGCTGATCAGGTCTTTCCCCAGTTACGTCACTGCTCTCCTGATCATCTTCTTCTGCACCATTTTCTTCGTTTATTTCCTCGTCCGTGTCTTTATCCTCTTCTTCAATAATACACTCATTATCTATCTGCCAATCCGACACGGAAATATTTGATGAAACAGCATGCTCTTCCAGTAAAGATTCGTGGACTTCATCTGTTTGATATCCTTCGATTTCACAATTCTCTATAACCAATTCAGGTTCTTCTACAGAGGCAGCGATATCTGCCACACTATCAACCGCTTCCACAATGTCGACTGGCGTTAGTTCCGCGAGTTCAGACTCATTAATATCGGAATCGGGAAGTTGTTCTTCTCCATCTGTTTTTTGTACTTCAGGTGTAACATTCGTTATATTTCCCTTTTTGGAAAGTATCATAAAGGGTATAACCAGAGCAAACACATAAAAAAACGGAATCCACATCGGTTCTATCCAGAGTACCATGTAAGGAAAAAGAGCAGTCAGTAAATAGGCATAAAGCGTTGCGAAAGCGAACAATCGTAAAACTTGCTTATTCTTCCTCAACATCCAATAGGTACACAGAAAAATAATACTATACATAATAAAAACAATCTGCTGATATTGCATTTTCCGCCCTCCAGCATAATAAATTTCTGTCCAAATAAGATTTTTTCGACACCCTGCATAGTAATTCCTTTTTTTATCTGTGTTTGTAAAGATAACGCAGACTGTCCTATCTATTTCCCCCGCAAACAGCTCCAAAAATTGTCGTTCATACAAGCCATGATTTATTCTCATTTTGTCCCTGATTTTGCAAAGGTTAAGGGACAGGAAAACACCAAAAAACGCCTTGCAGATTGCTGCTGCCAATATTGTTGCCCCCCTATCCCTATCACCAATCTTTCAAACTTTTAAGTAGCGGAGTGATGAAAAACCTTATTTTTTCAAATCTTAACCGCATTTTTGTATTACTCATTGGGTTTGAGTTTTGTAGTTTTATTTCTCGGACTCAACAAACCATAATGGCGTATTTTAGTAAATCCCCGAGGCAATACATAAATAAGGAAACGGCGAATAAATTCATCCGCGGTTAAAGTCATGGCTTTTTGTTTGTTGTTGTCCTTGTAGTCACGCTATTTACAACATTTTACAGCGACCAGCGGGAACAATACAATGAATATGCGGAGGTTCTGCAATTTTCAATAGCACGCATAGTTTTTAATTGATTTGGTAAAAGGCTGTGGTTGAGTCTATATGTTTCTCCATATTGAGCAAAAATATCTTGTAATTCAGCCATTTGAAGAAACCGATGAACTGTAATAGGTGAGGGAGTTGTCAAGCGGGCTTTTAATGTCTGAAGTTATATTAGCAAGGTGCAAATAAATTGTCGTGGACTGGATGCTGCTATGACCGAGCAGTTCTTTAATCTGCAATAGAGTGGCACCGTCTTCAAGTAAATGTGTAGCAAACGCATATTTTCAGAATCAATATGTTGTATTTTTAATGCTGCTGCTTCACTTACACGTAACCCTGAGCCATATATCACCGCCAGCATTGCCTTGTGTTTTATGTTTTGGCAACTCTCAATAATTGAGGATACTTCTTCTCTCGTCAAGACTTCTGGAAGTGTTTTCCGTTTCTTTTGGCGTGGAATTTGAAGATAATTTAGATTTCGATTAAATGTTACTGCGAAGAGAAAACGTATGGCTGCACTGTAGGTATTCACAGTTGAGGGTGCAACTTTTTTCTCATTAATCAAATGCCATAAAAAATTACGGATATCATGTTCATCCAGCTCTTCTGCCGGTCGGTTACAATACTCAAGAAAAATCCGTGCATTTAGTGTATAGCTTTCTAGTGTGTTTTTTGACAGTCCTCGAAGCTGGATATCTTCTTTCATCCGCTGTAAAATCTGTTCTTTGTTTTCCATCTTGTAATCCCCTTAAAATTTATTTGCAGTGGCACTGCATACTAATTTTAAGGTACTTACAGACGGACTAAAAAGCGTCATGATTATTTTGAAGTTATAATAGATCTAGATCGTTCGTCTTTACCACCGCGATAGCGGTTTAGTTCAAAGCGGAATATGCAAAGCTTTGCATTTCCCACCCTGAGGTACGCCTTTTTTTGCCATTGGCTTTAAGAATTTGTTTCAGCAAGTGCATGATTTTATCATCATTGATTCTTTTGGCTACTTTTTCTAGCAATTTGTGATGCCTGACGTTATCGAAGTATGCTTTTAAATCTAAATCTATTACTGATGTCTTTGAAACTTACTCCGTCTATTCCCGGGGCTCCATTGTTGGCTTTGGCTTGTCGATATGCTTCTTCTAGTGTTTCAATCTTGCATACATGCACATATAGCCCCCAGAAACGCCAGCTTGGT
>JAYEHK010000090.1:0-3595 GCA_034659475.1 Bacillota bacterium
TTTAAAAACCGCCTATATTTTGATTTACAGTTAAATAGCTGTGTTTATCTCTATATTACTTCGACATTCATGGCTATTTATCCTGCTAATCTAAGAAACTTTAGGGGTTTTCGCAGGGGAATCAATAATTTTGTTAAAATTTAATCAATCACTTCCAAAATCGTTAATGAACGATCCTGTGCTAAATTTATAAATTTGTCACCAACCTTCACCATCGGTCTGGTTGGCTGAGATGGATCAACAAAAACAACCATGCCCTGTTCATGATTTGACAATATCACTTCATTACCAATATAAAAATTTGTAATCTTATCATAAAAAACTTTGGCAATCCTGGGATCTAGTTTTCCAAATGATTGTTGCCACAATACCTCGGCTGCTGAATAAGGCGATATTTTATGATGATATGAACGTTGAGAGGTTAACGCATCATATACATCTGCTACTGCCACGATAGAAGCATAAGGATGAATTGCTGTGCCCATTTTCCCCAAGGGATATCCAGATCCATCGGATCGCTCATGATGCATCAGCACTGCCGTGGATATTCCTATATCAACCCAATCATATTCCTTGATCATATTATACCCAATCAGAGGATGTTTTTTGATCTGTTGAAATTCATCATCCGTCAGTTTGTCAACTTTGTTTAAAACAGCATCAGGAATGTGTATCTTTCCAATATCGTGCACCAAGCCTGCAACACCTAATTTTCTAACCTCTGACTCCTCGAGCTCTAGCCATCTTCCTATCAAAATACAGAGTAAAGACACATTTACAGAATGGGTGAAAAGATATTCATCCTTCTCCTTCATCATTCGCATCTGACGAAAAAGATCATTCTGGTCAAATACCTGTTCAACCAGCATTTCTACCGTACCCAAAATTTCCTCCTTGTCCAGAGGTTTTCCAAGCTTGGCTTCCAGTATAAAAGATTTGGTTACATTTAAAGAATCCTTGTATGCGTCCTGAAACTCTTCATCAGACATTTTATTTCCGCCCGTTTCAAGTAGAAAAACTTCCTCAATATTGCGTCGCAGAAAAACATTTAAATGCTCCTGCGTCAGCACAGTCTCTTTCGGAAGAAGCAGTTTCCCATCATAAGAAAAAATATCTTTTGCCAGAAGCACGCCTGGTTTTAAACTACTAATTCTTATTCGCAGCATGCCACCATCCCTTTTTTATAAAATCACTTATTGTTAAACTTCAACATCCACGCTTTAATTCCTCTGTTTTTCATAGATTTGTAAATCACACATAATAATGCTCACTCTTCAAATATCCATTGTTTTTTACACAACCTAGTAAATGCTTATACAATCACACCCTGTTACAGGGACGACTTCCACTTCATAAGCATACTCTTCAAAGGCCTGCTCCAACAGCTCTGCCAAATATTCAGCAACCAGGCTTTCCGTTCCAAAGTGCCCGGCATCAATGATAGCCAATCCGGCAGACTCTGCATCTCGTGCTTCGTGATATTTAAGATCACCAGTAATCAACACATCGCAATTTTTAGCCAGTGCAGCACTCATCAATGACATTCCTGCCCCGCTGACAACAGCAATCTTCTTAATCGCACGCTCCATATTCCCCACCACTCGCAGATTTTTCAATCCCAATACCTTCTTTACATGCCTGCAAAGTTCCTCAAGTGATACGGGTTCTTCAAGCTGCCCCTTCCGACCTAAGCTGAAGATCTGTCCTTCATTTTGCAAAAGGAACAGGTCATATGCCACCTCTTCATAAGGATGAACCTGTTTCATCCTCGTTAGAACCTGTGGAAGTTTATCTTTTGGTACAATCGTTTCCAAACGGTATTCTTCTACTTCTGCCACCTTCCCCTCTTCTCCAATAAAGGGATGAGTTCCTGTCCCCGGTTTAAAGGTTCCCGTTCCAATCGTCCGGAAACTACAATCAGAATACAGACCCGTATGCCCTGCACCAGCATCATTCACAGCCTGGCGAAGCGGTTCTTCATGCCCGCAAGGCACATAAATCACCAGTTTATACAGTTCTTCCGTTTTATTTTTCATCAGCGGCTGAATCTTTGTAAGGCCCAGTTTTTCCGCTAAGATTTGATTTAACCCTCTAGCCGCTGAATCGAGATTGGTATGGGCTGAATAAACACAGATATCTGCCTTGATCAAGGTCTGAATAAACCTTCCTTTTTCTTCTTCAAAGCGAATGGTTTTTATTCCTTTAAAAAATAAAGGATGATGCGTAATAATCAGGTCTACATCTTGTTCAACCGCCTGTGCTAGAATCCCTGCATCCAGATCCAGTGTTGTCAGTATTCGATGAACAGGCATATCATAGGAACCAATTTGCAGACCAACATTATCCCAACTTTCAGCCAGGTGTGGCGGAAAATGATCCTCCATTATCTTAACTATGTCTTTAACACGAACTTGCATTTAAAATCGCCTCCAGTTCTTCAATCTGGCTTTTTAACAGTATCACCTGCTGCTGTTTATCCAAACTGTTTGATAGTAAAATCCCCCTATATCTCTTTCGATAGATATTTAGCCATTCAAGGATGAAATCCCTTTTTGATTCGGTGTCTGCTTTTAGAATAATCGGACCAATATCTTGTTCGACTTCCGTTAGCATATACGGCTTATGATCAGGTTGGGCAATGATGATGACATAAACATGCTCTTTTTCACGAACCACCTGTTCATCAATCATCTTCCACCCCCACGAAGATAAGAAACGCCGCAGCACATCCGCCTTGGTCATGGGCTGAAAAACAAAGCGCTTTATGCTCCCCGCCTTAGCCCGATCAAACGAAAGGATTTGACAGATGGTCTCCCCTCCCATGCCCGCCAAGACAACCGTGCTAACTTCATCATTTGCCAGCACCTGCAGTCCGTCTCCCTGCCTGACATCTATCCGTTCACTATACCCGCTGTTCTGAACCGCCTCGCATGCACGTTGATAGGGACCATCCCCCAGTTCTCCTATGATTACCTGATTAACCATTTGATTTTCAAGCAGGAACAGAGACAATTGTGCATGATCCGCTCCAATATCGGCGAGTGGTTCTCCTTCAATAAGCATTTCGGTTATGGTTCTTAAACGTTCCGTAAGTGTAATCAATCTATCTACCCTCATCTTTGTTAATGATACCTATATCATACATTGCTAAGTACACAGAACACAAATCTTGTTAGATCCATTATCGTAACATACACACCCGTATTCTTTTTATAATCATTGCCCCTATACAACGAAAATTGACTAGTTATTAACAAAGCCCGGATATCTGGTTAAGGATATCCGGGCTTCCATTATTATATTTATTTTTGCGTCTAGATCCTGGGAAGATGACGCAAACTGTGCTGAAGTTCTTCTTCTGAAAATTCAACATCCTCCGTTTGACCCGAAAGGTATTTATCATAAGAGAATAGATCCAGATGCCCATGTCCGCTCAGATTAAACACGATACACTTGGATTCGCCTGCTTCCTTAGCCTTGAGCGCTTCATCAATCGCTGCCCTGATTGCATGCGTGAGACACGGGGACGTTTCATTTTGTCTCACGAAATTTTGCGGTGCACAAAAGGTTGTGAAAAAACGTGAGACAAAATGAA
>JAYEHK010000091.1:0-16546 GCA_034659475.1 Bacillota bacterium
CCTCCGATACCCCCCCCAACACACCCCCCAAACAACCCCCCCCCCCCCCCGTCCCCCTGTGTCATCCGGTGGTCTTTATTACATATCTGTTTGTCGCTCGATTCTCACAGCAGTGATTTTGTATTCACCGGTGCCGGTGATGGGATCGACGGCACTGCCAATAAGCACATTGGTCGGGGTTTGTGCATAATGGAAGGACATCCATACCATGCCGGGCGCTACGACATCGGTTAATTCAATACGTGTACTCACCTGGCCCCGTCGGGAAATGACATGTACTTTCTCTCCGTCTTTCACTTTCAAACGGGACGCATCATCTGGATGCAGCTGCATTTTCTCCTCGGACCAGACTGAAGAGATCCCCTCTGAATAGGGGGTTGTAACATTATAATGATATAGAATCCTGCCGGTTGAGAGCAGGAACGGATAGTCTTCGTCAGGCATCTCTGCCGGAGGAACATGCTCTGCGGGTTGGAATAATCCCTTGCCGCGTGTGAATTTGTCAAGATGCAAGAACGGGGTTCCCGGGTGGCTCTTGTCTGGACAGGGCCATTGAATCCCCTGATCTTCCAGTCTTTGATAATGGATACCTGTCATAGAGGGGGTCAGTGCTGCCATCTCATCAAAGATCTCGGCAGGTCCGGAATAATCAGCAGCTAGGCCCAGGCGCTGTCCGAGGTTCAGTAAAACTTCCCAGGTGGTCTTTCCGGCAATGGGGGGGATGGCTCTGCGTACCCTTTGCACCCTTCGTTCCGTATTGGTGTAGGTACCATCGCTTTCGGCAAAACTGGATGCTGGAAAGACGACATCAGCATATTGTGCGGTTTCAGTAAGAAAGAGTTCGTGTACCGCTAGAAAATCCAGCTTTTCCAGACCCGAGCGAATGTGATCGCTGTTGGGATCACTCAGAACCGGGTTTTCCCCCATGATAAACATAGCTTTAATGGTTCCCTGGTTGGCCCTGTTAAACATCTGCGGAATGGTCAGGCCAACCTGATCAGATAATGAAGCGCCCCACGCTGTTTCAAACTTGGCGCGGATCTCCGGATTAAACACCTTCTGGTAACCGGGATAGACATCCGGCAGCGCACCCATGTCACATGCGCCCTGAACGTTATTCTGTCCGCGCAGGGGGCAGACACCTGTACTTGGACGACCGATATGCCCGGTTAACATAGCGATATTGGCAATGCTCATTACGTTCTGCGTTCCGCAGATGTGTTCGGTTATTCCCAGTGTATAAAACAGCATGGCTTTATCGGTCTGTGCATACAGTCTGGCTACGGTATAGAGATCTGATTCAGAGATGCCGGTGAGTTCGGAAACATAGGCCAGTGTATATCTGAATACGGTTTCTTTCAGGGCATCGAAGTTCTCGGTTCGTTCCTGTATAAATGCGGTATCCTCCAGGCCTTCTTCTAGAATAATATGCATGAGTCCGTTTAACAGCGGGATATCTGTGCCTGGTTGGAGTTGCAGCCAGATATCTGCCTGATCGGCAAGCTCGGTGCGCCGTGGATCAATCACTACCAGCTTGCAGCCTCTGCGAATGGCCTGCTTCATTTTGTAGCCAATCACCGGGTGGGCTGCGGTGGTGTTGGTGCCAATCAAGAACAGCATTTCAGCGTCATCGATTTCACTTATCGAATTAGTCATCGCACCGCTGCCAAATGTGGTGGCCAGACCGGCCACTGTGGGAGCGTGTCAGGTGCGTGCACAGTGATCAATATTATTGGTGCCCAGGGCGGCCCGGGTTAACTTCTGTAACAGGTAATTGTCTTCATTGGTACACCGTGCAGAGCTTAGCACGGCCAGTGCATCTGGACCATGCTGTGCTTTCGTTTCTAGCAGACGGGTTGCTGTCAGAGCTAGCGCTTCTTCCCACGAAGCTGGTTCAAATTGACCGTTTTTCTTAATCAGCGGGGTGGTGAGACGTTTTTCATTATAGATGTAGTCCCAGCCAAACCTGCCTTTTACACAGAGTGACCTTCCGTTTACCTCGCTGGACGGGTTTGATTGAACACCGATGACTTTTTCATCCTTCACCACGAGATCAAAGTTACAACCGGTCCCGCAAAAAGAACAGGTCGTCTTGATTTTTTCTGTTTCCCATCTGCGTCCTTTTCCATGCATTGAACGTTCTACTAGTGCACCGGTCGGGCATACGGCAACGCATGCTCCGCAAAAGGTACAGTCAGAATCAATATAGGGAAGATCTCCTGCGGTTGCCACCTTGGTTCTATTGCTGCGAAAGGCAAACGAGAGATTACCAATGCCGGAAACCTCTGTACAGGCACGTACACACTTGCCGCACAGAATGCATTTGTTGGGATCGCGAATAATAAAGGGGTTGGAATCATCGATCAAATAAACGGGTTTACTTCTTTCAAATCGACTTTTTTCTACCCCGTATTCATAGCAGTATCTGGCCAGATCACAATCACCCATTTTATCACAGGTCATGCAATTCTGGGGATGGTCTGCCAGCATGAGACTAAGGATCTCCCGGCGTGCTTCTATAACTCTATCGTTTTTCGTGTGTATGACCATGCCAGGCTGAGCTTGTGTGCAGCAGGAGGCCTGTAGATTTCGCATCCCTTCTACCTCAACAACACAGATTCGACACCCGCCGTAAATGCTTAATTCCGGGTCATAGCATAAACGGGGAATCTCAATACCCATTTGATCTGCAGTTTCCATAATCGTAGTGCCCGCCTGGGTTTCTACTTCGATGCCATCAATGATTAGTTTTACTGGTACGATTTTAACCACATCCTTTGCTTGTATATGAGGGGGACGGTTGTTCTGATATATTAAATTGGGTCTGACCCCAGCGTGTAACATTGGCTCTTTAAAAATCTATTTTATCACTTTCTTCATCAATTTTGACAGGTTTTGTCGAACTACCTAAAGATAACAATTAGCTCCACTGCAAAAACCTCCAATATCTCATCCAAAGGGTACATGACTTTTAGCCGGGGAACCCTCCATGGACGCAGGCCACAGCCATTGATGAAAAGAGGTGAGGAGTTAGGGGTAAGGGGTCAGGGGTGAGGAGTCAGGCGCTATGCTCCAGGCATTGCCCTTACCCCTCACCCCTGACCCCTTATAAATAAAGGTCTGCGTAAGTCCAGAAAGTCTGCGTCAATTAAAAAGCTATTTTCTAATTAATCACATTTAAACGAAACAGAAGAACAAGTCTATTTCAGCAGAAGAAAAATCATTATATTCCTAGTGGCTAAAAAAATAAATAAATCACTTTATTGTAGATATTTGGTAATTTTAAGCTATAATTTTTATAGATAGATC
Source organism: Bacillota bacterium (assembly GCA_034659475.1). Classification (GTDB taxonomy): domain Bacteria; phylum Bacillota; class Syntrophomonadia; order Syntrophomonadales; family Syntrophomonadaceae; genus JAYEHK01. The sequence continues at coordinate 3,310 of JAYEHK010000091.1, forward strand.
AATAGAAACTCGAATTAAAATATATCAGAAGAATTGTTCCTGTAATCTATTTAATTACAAAATGAAACTTTTGATTCTCATTTTGATACGCTTATCGCAGAAACGATTTTCTGAAAGATACGATTTACAGGCATTTATAGAGCATTAGGATTTTGGCATGATATTTGCAATAAAATTGCGCAAATGGTTTTGTCTCAACTGAATATAGACTTTATCTCCGAGCCCTCAGTCCTAAGGAGTGATCTATGGATTTTGGTGCCTGGGAAAAACCCACAGGGTAGTCGAGGAAACTTGTCTGCCTCCCGATTTGGAAAGGAGGTGTTAAATATGAAAAAAGGTTTCATTGGATTTATTATTATTAGTTTGGTGGCAGGATTTTTGCTGATATCCGGTTGTTCAAGTAACAGCGATGCAGATCAAAACAGTATCAATATTTGCGGATCGGAGAGTGAATACTTGCGGGTTTACAGTGGGGCAGGCCTGAGCAAGCCTATGGATGATATCGGTGCTGCTTTTAAGCAGAAGTATGGGGTGAAAATCGAGTTCGTTTATGGAGGATCAGGTCAAAATCTGGCCCAGCTGGAGCTGGCAGGAGATGGCGATGTGTGGACGCCTGGTTCCATGGCTGACTGCCTTACGGCGGAAGAAAAGGGCCTGATTGAAAACAAAAAGGAGATTGTTTATCATATACCGGTCATTGCGGTTCCGAAGGGCAACCCGGCCAACATTACTTCGTTAGAGGACTTGACTAATGATGGCGTGAAAATTGTTTTGGGAGATGGTCAATCCTGTGCCATTGGCAAGGTCACCAATAAGCTGTTTAAGGAGAATGATCTTACCGAACGAATCGTGGTCAATACGGTGGCTCAAACTGCTACGGTAAATGAACTCCAGGTTTATCTGGAGCTTAAGCAGGCTGATGCCACTATTCTATGGGAGGATCAAACGGTCAATAATGATAAAATTGAAAAAATTGAGATTGACCGAGACATCAATCAGATCAAGACGGTTCCGGTTGCTGTTCTTAAAAGTACTGAGAAAATGGAATTGGCACAGCAATTTGCTGATTTCGTTGCTTCAAATGAAGGTTTGCAGATCTTTACTGGGTATGGATTTGAACCGATCGATCAGTAAGGTGTAAAATATACCCATTGATAAAGGCGTACCAATCTATTTGAAAAGGAGAGCAAAAAATATTATGAAGGACATTGAATTTTATGAAGAACTCGTAAACCGTTTTAGAACCGTTGCTGCTGAAAACAATCTTCTTGATGATGAAATCACCATTACCAGCAGAGCGCTTTCAACCAAGGAAGCCATTGGCAATCCGGAGCGTCGCGATTATCCCATCATCAAAGGAAAAGAGAAGCTTATGCAGGCTGAATTTAAAGGCTTTAAGGGGCAGGCCTTTACGGATATGCCTGGGATGTTTCAAGGAAGTCTGAAACAGGTGCTCGAGATGGTGCCGGAGAATAATTGTGACCGCGCGATTCTGGTCGCTTCGATGAATGCCGTGTTAAGATATCTGAATCTGATTGATAGAACCATCCACTGCCATGATGAGGAACCAGAGGAATGTGCACAAGCTCTGCTTCAGCATATCCAGGAGAATTATCCTCAAGCCCGGATTGGACTTATTGGGTTACAGCCCGCCATTCTGGAAAAGCTGTCACGGGCATTTACAGTTCGGGTGGTTGATATAGATGAAGACAATATTGGTCAGATGAAAAGCGGGGTCGAGGTCGAAGGATTCGAGCATACCGACGAGGTTCTGGAGTGGTGTGATCTCATCGTTGCGACAGGAAGCACGGTGGTTAATGCTACGATAAATCGTTACGTGGGGGCGAAGCCGGCGATCTTCTTCGGGACGACTGGTGCAGGTGCGGCCCACCTCATGAATCTGGAACGCTGGTGCTATAAAGGAGCTTAGTACTGGATACCCTAGAATCAAGGACGAGAGGACGTCATTAAATGGTACGCACGAATCATAATCGACAAAATACAGTATTTTCATTACTGGTAATCGGCTTTACAATCATACTGGCCGTATTTATTTTCAGCGCTGTTGGAATGGTCATCCTAAGGGGACTGCCCGGACTTTCTCGAGAGATTCTGTCTCCGGAGATCTGGTCTTCGATCAAACTGAGTTTAGTGACGTCTTTGATTTCAACAGGATGTTGCGTATTGTACGCTGTTCCAGTGGCATATACGTTATCTCATTATTCTTTTAGAGGAAAGAAAATGATAGGTACATTATTATCTATTCCCCTTGCATTACCACCTTTGGTTTCAGGGGTGGCACTATTATTGTTGTTTGGAACGACTTCCTGGGGACAAGCACTGGCGGCTCATGGTATCAAATTTGTTTTTACTCCGTTGGGCATCATATTGGCACAATTCTTTGTAAATGTGCCCTACATGGTTAAGATCAGCAGGACTACGTTTGATAGTATTGACGCCAGGTTGGAGTTTATTGCTCGTACGCTTGGCAGTACGCGTCTGCAAGCTTTTGTTTCGGTCACCATCCCTTTATCGTTTCACGGATTTGCAGCTGGTGCACTGATAACCTGGGCGCGTGCATTGGGAGAATTCGGTGCTGTGCTTATGCTGGTCGGGGCAACCCGGGGGAAAACGGATATCTTGCCCATTTCTCTGTATTTGAACATGTCTACGGGAGACCTGGATATGGCGCTTACATCTGCAACGATATTGATCATCATTTCGGTGGTTTCTTTGTTTGTTTTCGAGTGGTTGGGGGAAAACGGTGCTTCGTCCAATAAGAATAGAATCTAGGAGCGGAAAGATATGTTGCAATTAAAAGGGATATCTAAGAAATTAGGCGATTTTCGGCTTAAATCGATCATCCTTGATGTTCAGGAAAATGAATACTTTATTATCCTTGGCCCGACGGGAACTGGAAAAACCGTTATCCTGGAATTGATAGCAGGGATGTACAAGCCCGATCAGGGGGAGATCTATTATAATAAGCAGAGAATTGATCATCTCCCCCCGGAACAGCGCAAGGTGGGTTTTGTCTATCAAGACTATGCGCTTTTTCCACATCTTAGTGTGAAAGATAATATTATGTATGGGCTTCGCTCTCGGAAAATAGCTAAAAGAGAGGCTAAAACGCGGTTTGATGAGATAACAGCCAACCTGAAAATTGGACATCTGCTGGGGCGTGTTCCGGCAACATTAAGCGGGGGAGAACAACAGAGGATAGCTATAGCGAGGGCATTGATAACCAGGCCGGATATTCTCCTGCTGGATGAACCCCTAAGTGCGTTAGATCCAAATACGAGAGGATTATTTCAGCAGGAACTCAGGCGATTGCATGAAGACATGGGGACGACTACGGTACATATTACGCATGATTTTTCTGAGGCGCTGGCCCTGGGGGATCGGATTGCAGTTATGCAGGATGGTGGTATTGTGCAAGTAGGACCGGCCATCGATGTTTTTAGGCAACCTAAGTCTCTATTTGTGGCCGGTTTTGTGGGTGCTGTGAATATCTTCTCGGGTTTTTGTGATAATCAGAAGATAAGCATAGCGCCAGGTCTTGAGATTGCTGCTGTGTGCAAGAAAAAAGGGGAGACCAGTATCAGCATACGACCAGAGGATATTTTAATCTCCAGGGAGACGTTTATATCCAGTGCCAGAAATAGCCTGGAAGGTGAAATTACCGAGATGATCTGCCAGGGACCGCTATACAGGATTACGCTGGATTGTGGCGTTTTGCTTCAGTCCTTGGTGAGTTTTCAATCCGTTGCAGAGATGGATCTGAAAAAAGGGGATCGGGTTTGGGCAACCTTTAAAACCACGGCAGTGAATGTGTTTTACTGAAATTAAGTATATGCAATTATGATGAGGAGGCTTTCGTGTAATGAATAATGACAATACACCTGTAATTAGTTTTGTAGCCAAGTCAGGATCAGGAAAAACAACGCTTTTAGAGAAAGTCATTACCATGCTTAAAGAAAAGGAATACAGGGTGGCGATTATCAAACACGATGCGCATCAGTTTGATATGGATAAACCGGGCAAAGATACATGGAGAATGGCACAGGCAGGTGCTGATATCGTCGCCATTTCTTCTCCTGAAAAGGTTGCCATTATTGAAAAAGTAAACGAAGAGAAAACACTGGATGAAGTGATTGCCTCTCTTGCTAAGGTAGATTTGATTCTTACCGAGGGATTTAAAAGAAGCAATAAACCAAGAATTGAGGTGTTCAGATCAGCTGCTCATAAGGAATTATTATGCAGCCCTAATGAACTTCTGGCAATTGCGAGCGATATCCCCTGGAATATAGGGGTGTCCTGTTATCATCTTGATGATGTAGAAGGAATTGTCAATGAGATCACCAGTTATATGAATCGTTTTTAGGTTATAAAGTAACTTAACGAGTTAAAGACTGACTCCTATAGCAGGGGTCTTTTTTTTGTGGTAAAATTCTCATTTTGATACCATTTGTATAAAAATGAAACTACAAGCTTGTCGAATCATATTTGTTTTTTGAAATGAAAGGCGAAAATTCGGAGTTGTCCATAAGTACAATAGTGAATATTTGTTTGGCACAGTACTTGCATTAATTACAATCAGAAGTAAATATCAGGTTTATTGAGTTCATGCCTATTGGGGATCTGGATTTTCATACCGCGGATAAGGTGCTTAGTGTGGATGCAGTAAAAAAAATCATAGGACAGGAATATGAACTTATAGATGGAGCAGATGTTAAGGGATACGGTCCGGCAAAATCTGTTAAAATACAGGGAGGAAAGGGATCATTAGGGTTTATTAGTCCGCTTAGTAATCACTTCTGCCATGGATGTAATCGAATTCGTATGACAGCAGATGGAAAATTAAGAGGATGTTTGTATAACAAGAGCGAAATAGATCTACGATTAGCTTTATATAATGATTGCAGTGATGAACAGTTGCTGGCATTATTTAGAAAAGCGATCCTGATGAAGCCAGAGCAACATCATATGTCGGAGGGCTGGGGAAAAGATAATCGCCGGAAAATGTATCAGATAGGAGGATAATGATGGAATTAACCCATTTGAATGAAGATGGTCGTGCGAGGATGGTTGACATTAGTGCAAAAAATAATACAGAACGAGTGGCAGTTGCCCAGGGAATGATACGGATGAAACCGGAAACCTTACAAAGAATAATGACGGGCGAAATGAAGAAAGGTGATGTATTAGCCGTTGCACAGGTTGCTGGAATCATGGGATCGAAGCAGACCGCCAGCATCGTACCCATGTGTCATCCAGTCATGCTTACGTCCGTGGATATAAGTTTTGAATTTGATGAAATCAATTCTGCTATCATCGCCCGTTCTACAGCCAAGTTAACCGGGAAAACAGGGGTGGAAATGGAAGCCATCATGGCAGTGAGTACCGCTTTGATCACGATTTATGATATGTGCAAAGCCATTGATCGCTGGATGGAGATTACCGATATTAAGCTATTAGAAAAAGCCGGGGGCAAGAGCGGACATCTAACCAGAAACCAGTAATGGCTATTCATGGAGCAACCCGAATATTGCCCATCGGTTGATAAAAACAAGAAACAGGCCAATAAACCTTTTATTGCTTGTGGCATAGAAAGTGAGGAGATCTTAGCATGACAAAAGGAATTCTTCATTCCATTTGTATCAGTGCGGAAAGAGCGGTGTTAAAAAAAGAGGTACCCCAGGCCAGGATGATAGAAAACTTTGGCATTGAAAATGACGGGCACGCGGGTGAGTGGGGGAGACAAGTCACCTGCCTTGATCTGGCCAGTGTTCAAAGAGTGAATCAGGAACATAATTTACATGCCGGACCGGGTGAATTTGCTGAAAACCTTTTAATTGATGGAATTGATTTATCCAGGGTAGGGATTGGCGATCAAATTCGACTGGGTAGCGATGTCATTCTCCAGCTAAGTCAGATTGGGAAAGACGATCATCCCAGTGTCGTAACCCGTACCCTCGGGGTCAGTTTATTGCCGCATGAAGGCCTGTTCTGTCGGGTTATAACCGGAGGCATCATTAAAAAAGGAGACGAGGTGGAATTGATATGACCTATAAAATCGGCATACTGGTCATGAGTGATAAAGGGTCCAGGGGAGAACGCGAGGACCGGAGCGGTAAACAAATCCAGGAAATGCTTGGACCTGAATTCTCGGTTGATTATTACGACATGATCCCAGATGAAAAACAGGTAATTATTGATCGCCTCCATCAATTATGTGATGAAATGGCCCTTGATCTGGTATTAACCTCCGGAGGAACTGGGTTTTCACCCCGCGATGTAACCCCGGACGCCTGTCTGGAAGTCATTGAAAAACCAGTTCCCGGAATCCCAGAAGCCATACGCAGTTATGGGATGCAGAAGACACCCAAAGCCATGCTAAGCAGAGGTGTCGCAGGTCTAAGAGGAAAAACCCTCATTATCAATCTCCCAGGCAGCGTAAAAGGCGTCAGAGAGTCAATGGAAGTCATCCTGCCCATACTTCCGCATGGAATTGACACACTCCGCGGTGACAGCTCGGAATGTGGTCAGGATTAAAGAACCGCATGTGTATTGTAAGACATATCAATAAGAGTGGTAACATTTATAATGAAAGTAAAGTAACGGTATGAAGCTCTTAAAAACGCTCATACCGTTACTTTGTGTAAACTTGGAAGCAGTTAGCTGCATTTCCGGTATTCTTATATAATTTTACAACTTCCTATAATGAACATTATGTAAACTAGAGTGAAATTTGGGGGAAAGGAGTGGTGGCTTTTTGAGCTTTCCCTTTTGGAGGTTTTGATATGTGATGATTTAGATTGGTTTCTCAGTTGATTACTGGTTGACTGCACCTGGGTGCCGAGTTAAGACAGTGCTGTGTTCGGCTGTAAGGCTTCGGATATAACGGATGGTGCCGAAGGTCTTCAGAACGGATTCTTATTAGTATGACTGATTATAAGCGGGTTTTCAGAAGCATTCGTATGAGGAGTGCTTATTGCAACATTAAAATCAGTATAGCAGCTATTTGGCGGATAAGCAGATATAGACTGTATTTATCCTTGGATTAGAGCCTGCGAGATTGTGAAATAGTTAACAAAGCCTCGGCTTTACCAAATCTGCCATGTGTATCTGTTTTCAAAGGTTTCAATGGTCTCACAGGGGGGGATATGTAATATATATACCCCCCTGTGAACACCGTAAAACAGGAGTTACAGAAGGCTCTTCTTGGTCTAATTTTTTTCATCTGTGCTTGGTATCTACTTGGAAATTTATTACTTCAGAAAAACAAACGCCACTCCCCTGCCCTCGTTTTTATTAATTTTGCAGCAGTTTTGCCCTATTTTTAGGCGATTTTGAAGTGAAAAGTGGTTATTGTAAAAAGTCATGAAAAAGAGGTTATAAAGAGCTAGAAAATGGCATAAATGAGTGTCCGGTACCGGCTTCACTTCCCTTTTATTGATTAACCATGGTCAAACTGAGCGTTGTTTACAGGTTGAATGACTAAAAACTATACATTAATATATATAAATATACATTTTGCTGATGCAAATATATTGCATCCATTGTACAAAACCCTATTCATTAGTTAAATTAATGGATATATTATTTTGCTTCGCGGAAGTTTATCTTACGGCAAAATGCTCTAAGCATAAAACTGGTTCGAGTATAATTGATAACCTAGAAAAAAAGCCCGTTAAAATGGACTTTTAATTATTAAGTTATTCGGCAGATTTTAAGAGCTTTTGTCCAATATTAGGGTGGCAGTTTAATTGTTTAGCAGTTTTAAAATAGTGCCTTCAATCTCTTCCCTACTCCTGGTCGAATAGCTGACGAGATTGCGTGCACGTCTAGGTACGATTCTTGTATTATCTATACTGACTATCCAAAGCTCCATTTTCTTAGAATCATGCCTATCGAGTGCTAATTCACAAGCATTACGAAATCGTTCTGTTTCATCAGTATCTATATCAGTTGCAGTAATTCCGCCTATGACCATATAACGCATATTTTAACCCCCTACTAAAAATGCTTAGATACCATTTGAGTCTTCTATTTTAGGTGTACTAAAATCATAAATATAGTTTTTGTGATCATTAAAAGTAACTGCGAATCTCAATAAAACACCTGATTGGTAATAGCGATATAAGTCTTTGATATTCATATTTAAAATGTGAGATTTAACCGTTATGAGGTCATTTAGATCTGTAACAGTGATCTGTTTGGAAAAACTGAGTTTACCTTGAGAAAGATAAATTGGTGTCACAATGACACTAATCCGCTCAAAACATTCTGAAATTAACCAAAATAGAAACACCGGATAATGTAACGCCACCGTATACAATGACGTTTACGAAGCAGACATATCCGGAAAGACAAGATGGAGATACAGGGTTGGAAGCAGGACTGTGTGGTTAAAGTGAACCCCAAAAAATTCGCTGTGTTATAAAGATTTTTTCTTTTTTTGATAATTAAGTTATAATAATTATTGATGTTGTTCATAGAAAGGGGGTGATCTAATATGATGGCAATCGCTTTTGACTTGGATACTGAAATGCTAAAATCAACGTATCACAATGATAGTTATAATAACGCTTACAACGATATAAAGAATGTTTTAAATAATCATGGTTTAGATAGGATGCAGGGTAGCGTATATTTTGGAGATGATACAGTTGATGCTGTAACGTGTGTTTTGGCAGTTCAAGAACTAGCTGATGAGTTTGATTGGTTCCAGGTGTCTGTAAGAGATATAAGGATGCTGCGGATCGAAGATAATAATGATTTGATGCCAGCTGTTCTGAAAAGCAAACGGAAAAAATAAAGGGATCGTGAGGGTGGGAAAGGTTCCCCACGCGCCCCTAGCGGGTCAAAAGAGATGCAGAGGTTACTGCCTGCAAGCGATCCCAATATCAACTAAGGAGTTCCTTTTTAGGAACTCCTTTTATTTTTTGTCACAATAACTTATAATTTGTAAATGCAGGTAAATTATCCTTATGTTGAATTTTAATTTCTAAGAGGGGGGCACCATGGATAAAAGGACAGGGAAAACATACTAAAGGAGGGCATAAAAATGAACGGTGATGATAATTATGTTCAAGCCTTCTAAATTACAGTTTCTATAAGCTATATCTATACTTTTGTTATTTACTCGCAGCCATATCTGGGGTTAACTGGGCTAGCAATTATATGAAACTCTTAGATAGTTAATAAAATCAAAATGGAGGTATGTATAATGAGGTTAAAAGCATTGATTATTCCTGCGCTACTGATAAGTTTATTATCTTTTCCGAGCATTTGCTTTGCTAGTACTGTCCAATATATGACAAATGACTACGGTAGCAAATCTTCGAATTTATGGTATTCGGATGTAACAACATATATGAACAACTGTGGTTATTCATATTCAAGAATTTCCGACCCAAGCGCGTCTACAATTCTAAATAATATGGGGAATAAGGACATCTTTGTTTGGTCAGGGCATGGAGAATCTGGGAAAATGGTGACAACAGGTTCTTTTCATGTTTACGGGAAAAATACTATTTATTGTATAGAGGATGATTTAAATAGCGGTTCATTCACAAACGAAATTGTTTGGTTCCAGGGGTGCGATCAAGCTAGCTATAGTAGCTCGAACGGGAATCTACTTTTTGAATGTAGAGATAAGAGTTCTTACGGAGGTAAGTTTTATGGTGTTGATATGACCTACTTATGGGCTTCTGGAAGAACATGGAATTTCGAAACGTGGAAAAACATGGCAGTCAATAGTTTTTCGTTTGACGAAGCAATATTTGTGGGTGCAAACAAGGCCGGAGAGCATGACTGGATGGGCTTTAACAGTTCACATGTCTTAACGGTTGGTAGTTAGAAAGGAGGAAAGATTATGTTAGGACTAAAGGACAAAAGGATAAGTAGATATATTTTCGGGGGTGTAATTGCACTTATATGTTTATTTCAGTTTTATTTTCCTATATCAGGGCAAACATCTGTACAAGCATCACTAAGCAATCCCTCAACACAATCAATATCAATTATTGAAAAGTATTTTCCAGAGGATCAGGGTAAGTTGCAACAGTCGTTAAACAATAAATATATCAGTTCACCAACAGCTAAGTATTGGGTTGATTTGGATAAACAAATGGTAACAGAAGTGGTCTATACTAATGTTAAGCGTATAGGCAAATCCACAAAAATTTCCAAAGATCAGGCTAAAAAAATCGCTTACAGTTTTGCAAACGAACATTTTCCACAATTCGATACTACCAGCTGTCAGGAGCAAATCGGAGACCATAGCTGTTATGTCATTGTCTTAAATGAAGTGGACAAGAATTCTGGGATAAAATTATTAGATAAGTTTACAGCAATAATTAGTAAAGAAACGGGACAAATATCTATGACCATGATGAGAATAGTCCCCGGCAATTTGCCTAGTGTAAAAATCAGCAAAAATAAAGCACAAATAATAGCTACAGATGTTATAAATAAGGAATTCTCAGAGGCTAAATTGGTGTCATCATCGGAATCGCCTCAAGTAAAACTCGACTCCGAGAATAATCAACAAGTTGGATGGATATTCATATTTGAATCCAGTGATCATTCAGGAGCAGTTTTGGTTGACGTAACAAACGGGGATGCGTTTTATCAATGTGCATATTAAGGTTTTCCTCGAGAAACAATGCTAAGGTTAGATCTGGAGAACTTCAATCTCAGATTAAAATTTTAAATACTTTGGAGCCTTAGTGGTTTGGAATTACGCCTAACGCTCTAAAAAAACACCACTCAATATAAATCTAACATAATGAGCTTATGTTAGATTCAAAAAACGCTTATAACACCTATTTACAGGCGTTTTTTTGTTTTTACAATATTTTCTTAAAATCCAATCTAACATAACACTAAAAAGTGATACATTTAAGATATGTGCAGACCATACAGGATCTCCGCAGATAAGTTAAGTGCCTAGCACTTAACTTATCTTATCTCGCGGTTTCGGTTTGAGCTGCAACTAAACTTACTGCCCCATATTTTTCCCTCAAACGTGGTTTTTCAATTTTACCGGTAGGGTTACGTGGAACTTCATCGAAAATAATCTTCCGCGGACGTTTGTAACGAGGCATTGGATTGCAGAATTCATGTAATTCTTCTTCAGTGCACTTACATCCCGGTTTTAATTCAATGATAGCGGCAGCAATTTCGCCCAGACGCTGGTCAGGCAGTCCGATGACTGCTGCATCCTTAATTGCAGTATGTGTACGAAGGAAATCTTCAATCTGTACCGGATATAAATTTTCTCCGCCGCTGATAATAACATCTTTTTTCCGGTCAACCAAATAAATAAAACCATCTTCGTCCATCCGCGCCATATCCCCGGTTAATAACCAGCTATCCCTGATGACTCTTGCAGTAGCTTCAGGATCGTTATAGTAACATTTCATAATGCCTGGTCCTTTAACCGCCAATTCTCCAACGTTTCCCTGGGTTACAGGATTTCCGTTCCTGTCAGCAATTTTAACTTCCCAATTATAACCTGGTATTCCTATTGCACCAACTTTTTCAATATTATCCGTGCCTAAATGAACACATCCAGGTCCGATGGATTCACTCAAACCATAATTGGTATCATAAAGATGATTGGGGAAATGCTTTTTCCAGCGCCGGATTAAGCTTGGGGGAACCGGTTGAGCACCAATGTGCATAAGCCTCCACTGGGTCAAATCGTGATCATCGAGATTAATAGCTCCACTTTCAATAGCATCCAGTATATCTTGTGCCCAGGGAACCAGAAGCCAGACGATAGTAATCTTTTCTTCTGAAACGGTTCTGATTATCCATTCCGGTTTAGTCCCGCGAAGCAGTACGGCCTTGCTTCCTGACAGCAAACTACCGAACCAATGCATCTTGGCACCCGTATGATACAGCGGTGGTATACATAAGAAATTATCTTCGTGGGTTTGGCTATGATGATTTCCTTCTGTTATGCACGCCGACATAAGGCTGCTGTGCGTATGAAGAATTGCTTTTGGGAATCCTGTGGTTCCTGACGAAAAGTAAATGACGGCATCATCATCGTCTTCGAACTCGGCCTTTGGATCTTCAGAAGAACAATTGGCGGTGAGGCGGTCATAGTTCTCCGCATAACTGGGCCGGTTTTCCCCTGCGAACAACAGTGTTTTTACTTTTGATATCTGATCATAGATATTTTCCACCCGACCGATAAACTCAGGCCCAAAGATTAATGCAATGGAATCTGATAAACCCAAACAATATTTAATTTCTTCGGCTGTGTAGCGGAAATTTAATGGTACTGCGACTGCGCCGGCCTTTAAGATACCAAAATAGATTGGCAGCCATTCCAGGGAGTTCATTAAAAGAATAGCTACCTTGTCACCTTTTTTGATGCCCCGCTTAAGCAATAGATTGGCCATTCGATTGGCTTTTTCGTCGAAGACGCGCCAGGTCATTTCCCTTCGGTATTCACCTGCCGGATTGTTTTCTACCAGTTCATAATCACGCCAAATGACATTATGATGGTCCTGCAGATCTAAATTAATCTCGGTCAAGCATGTTTCGTTTCCATATATCTCGGCATTGCGAGATAATAATTCAGTAATTGGCATTTTTGCTGTCCTCCCATTCTACGATACGACTATAAATATCTAACCGTACTACGTAAACAAATATAGCTTATTATAAAGCAGAAGTGGTGAGTCAAGCAATGCTAATCATTTAGCCGGTGATAATTTTTACTGCCGTATTTTAAAAGTTGCCCCTAGGCCAACAGTGATAGGGTCGAAGGCAGGCGCGGTAAAGTGTCAGACCTTGTGAGGCCATGCTGTTTCTCCCCTTTCAGGTGAGTATCCCCCTCAAGCGGGTCATCTTCCCGTTTCCAGCCCCGCCATCTCAAACGCAGCATGCTGTTTTCCCGCACTACGCTTTCCTAATCGCTTCGTGTCAAGGTTTATGTGTCCTAACGTGCTGGGAAGGCTTTCGGACTTACTTTCTTCTCTACCCAATCCCTTATTCACTTCTACCTCTAGCTTCATTAGTTCTTCGATTAGCCTTTTATATACCTGTCCTAATAGTTTTTCCTGCCGCGGGTGCCCATCCACCAGCACTACCATATCATCTGCAAATCTTGCATACATGCACATATAGCCCCCAGAAACGCCAGCTTGGTTCAGACTTCGCCTTGATATATATCTTTTCCCTCAATTCTTGCAGTCCTATGGACGGCTTTGTC
>JAYEHK010000092.1:0-3521 GCA_034659475.1 Bacillota bacterium
ACGGAATAACAGATAACTCCACGGCATTAGGAAACTTTTACGACAAAGTGCGAAGAATGTTATTCAAATGGTTCAACCGTCGCAGCCAGCGCAAAAGTATGAACTGGGATAAATACGTGCGATTTCTAAAGAGGAACCCATTACCAAGGGCGAAAATCTACGTGAACATATATGATGTTAAACCCGAACTGCTAAGCTATCTTAAGTGAATGACATTGTGAGGAGCCGTGTGCGTTAATAGCGCAAGCACGGTTCTGGGAGGAGCGTACTGCCAATTAACCATGGAGCAAATATTGTGACACTCTCAACGGAAACGGAGAGAAACAGCTTAACACAAAGCGTCTCCTAAAGTTGAAAGGCATACGTTTACTCGACCTGGGGGGTTGTTAGAGAATTTATATGCATCATAATGATTGCTGGGGGAGATTTTGGAGAGGGGAAATTACGTGGCGACGGCATGCAAAGCTTGCGGAAAACCTATCGAGTGGTGGAGACACAGAATGGACGCAAGATGTCGGTCAACCCCGTCTATATAGAAATTGATTTCGCCGCCGTGCCTCATGCCACAGTGCTTACGGACGATGGATGAGTTGTAAAAGGGATGCAGATCCGAGGGAGGGTACCTCATTGGATTACGTATGCTATGGGGGCCTTTAAAAGGTGAGAGGATTGCGCTGGGGGAGGCGAATGGGGTCGAGTGTAAATGAAGGTTAAAAACAGGATGGTGCTAGTAAACAGGGACACTATCCTGTTTTTTTGCTTTTTATAGGATTGGAATTATAGGGATTGTTATTTTAAAATGTTTTCGCACTTCAAGTGAAAAAAGAAATGATATGGAACTGGAGGGACACAAGGTGAGAAAAGACTATATAGTGAAGACATTACAATGGATTTGAACAAATATGTCCAATAATTTAATAATAATAATTGACAACGAATACGAATAAAATTAGAATAAATATAGTTGGCGTCCAACGATGTCCAATAAGGAGGTGATATTTAATGAAGGCGAATTTGATAATTAATCTTATAGCAGCCCACTGTTCCGGCATAGAATCAGAATTCAAAAACGCTCTGATGGGACTAGCCGATGATGAAGAGAAAAAAGGAAATGTAAGCCTGGCTTTGCAACTGAAGACTACTTATAAGGGTGGCAAAAAACCAAAACAAAAAGCAAAACACATGGACATATATCCGAGTAGCAATGTCATTATACCGCAGGGTGTGCAGTCAAATGTGGCTCCACGTGATAAAGACAGCCTACTAGAACTGTTTGATATAATCAATTCTGATGTTAGGTTGGATGATGTCATACTCCCCCAAAAACAAAAGCAGGCTATTTGGGAATTGATTGAAGAACAAAAAAATGCAGAAAAGTTATTAACTCGTAATATAGCTCCTTCTAACAGACTACTGCTGTGTGGCCCGCCAGGATGTGGAAAGACCATGACGGCTAAAGCGATAGCAGCAGAATTGGGATTGCCTATTGCGTATATACGACTTGATGGACTGGTTTCCTCATACTTGGGGCAAACCAGCACAAACCTGCGTAAGGTTTTTGATGAGGTGAGGAATCAGCGTATTGTTTTATTGTTAGATGAGTTTGATGCCATTGCAAAAAAACGTGATGATGCTAATGAACTTGGCGAATTAAAACGTGTTGTCACGACTCTTTTACAGAACTTTGACAACATGCCAAGCAATGTATTTCTTATTGCAGCTACGAATCATCAACATTTATTAGATCCTGCCGTGTGGCGCAGGTTTAATATTTCGATCATTCTTAATCTGCCGGATGCTAATCAAAGGGAAGAACTAATAAGCCGGTGGCTTCAGGACTATGGTGTAAAAGCAGAACTGAATATTGATCTTCTCGCTAAGATTACGGAAGGATTAAATGGCGCACAAATACAGGAATTGGTCACTGCTGCCGCAAAAAACTATTTTATTGCTGATGAAAAGATCAGTACCGAAGAAATTGTCAGCATTTTGTTAAGGCAGTTATCTTTTTACTCTGAAGGGTCTGAAGAATTCTTGAATACGTTAAAACGCCTTAAAAATAACGGGGTAAGCATGCGTACGCTTGAAAAGGCAACTGGTATTGCTAAGTCGACTTTGAGCTACAAGTTGAAAGAAGGGGATAGTAATGAGTAGCGAAAATGACGAACGTATACATCTTTGGATATCGGATGAGCAAGTTGACAGAATAGAAAACAATCCTCAAGGCCGTGAAAAGCCGCGTGACGTTATTCCAGCGGAGCACGGTAGTAAGCTGTCGGCGGGACTGCAAAGTATTCTTAACTCCCATAAAAACACCTTGCGGCAAAATTCTTTGAGCGATGAAGATATTATGGTATTCAAGGTGATCTTGCCGGAAGGGGAAAAAATTGATAACTCTCAACGTCAGAAGCTGTTGGAAGGCGAAGGCTTGACGATTAATGCTGTGAAAGACAGCCGGCATGTAATCGTATCCACTAACAAGCAAAAATTTTCTCGCCTTAGTGGTCGCATTGGTGCATATAAGGGCTCAGGTAGATACTCCGGTTTTCAATATGTTGATGTATTTGAACCATATGCTGGTGGTGAGAAGCAATCTGGAGAACTAATAAGAACTGTTTATAACAATGATAGACCGCCTGTAGAGGTTGATATACAAATGTTACTAATACCAAAGCTAGGAGAAGAAGTTTATACACGGGCGGTTAATAAACTATCAGGTAAGATTGTGGGTTTGAATGGCAAATTGGCTGAAGCCCCATACTACTTGACTGATGGAACTCCTGTGATTAGGGCGATAATTCCGTCTGGAGTATTAGAGGGTCTGGCTGAAGATGAGGCTATTTACCGACTTGAAGAAACACGGTTTTATTCTCCGTTAACCTCTAGTGCTGTGAGTAATGTACAGGGCACCATTGTCTTAGATGAGTCGGTTAATATTGATACTTTACCTGTAGTTGCTGTATTGGATTCCGGTATAAATTTTCCTGATTTGCTTGATCGGCTTGTTATTACTCATTGGAAGCCAATTGATTCTCCTGGTGGTGACCTAGATCATGGAACCAAAGTGGCCAGCAAGGTTATTTTTTCAAACATTGGACAACAACTCAGTCAGGGTGTATTTACACCTCGTGCAAGAGTTATTGATTGCAACTTAATGGATGGATTGGTTTCAGAAGGCGTGATGATCAAACGGATTCAGCAGGCAGTGGCCAACTATAAAGATATTGCTAAAATCTATAATTTTTCTGCAAACACTGAGAAACCAATAGAAGGCTACGAAATTAGTATCATTGGGTATGAGATTGATAATTTGATGTATAAGCATGATATACAATTTGTCATTTCTTCCGGAAATCATTACTTGTGGCAAACATCCATCACCCTTGCAGATATACTGTTGAACGACAAATTACCGGCGGCAGAAACAACACATTATTTTTCCGAAAGAAATGGCATCCAGCGACAGAATAACATCGGAGCGACAGGCAATGAACGGGAAAACAACGCAATCTGATCGTCTA
>JAYEHK010000093.1:0-16194 GCA_034659475.1 Bacillota bacterium
CAACATCCAGTGAACACCACAAATACCACCACATTGCTATTGTTCACAACAACCCCGTCCCCCTGTCACCCCATGATGCGGTATTTATCATGAGCGACGGCAAAAAACTCTACCGGGTCTGGGAAAACCTGATTACCAATGCGGTCAAATATTCGATGCCCAATTCAAAGGTATATGTAGACCTTAGCATAAATAATGGTAAGGTTCTGGCAGCGATTAAAAATATCGCCAACTATGAGATGAACTTTGGAGAAGAGGAGATCATGCAGCGCTTTGTTAGAGGAGACCAATCCAGAAACACAGAAGGCTCGGGACTAGGTCTCTCCATTGCCCAAAGCTTCACGCAGATTTGCGGGGGCGACTTCGCAGTGAAAATCGACGGTGACTTGTTTAAAGTAGAGATGCGATTCAATAAACTTAGTTAACAATCAGGCAGCAACGACGTGTCTGGAGAACAGTTACCTTAATCTCTTTCATCTGAGTTTCTTTCTACAGCCTAATCTTTACCATCTGAATAATGCATGTATGATCAAACACATATGATATAAAGGGGTAGCATTGATTTAATCAATGCTACCCCTTTCTCTTTGTTTGTAATACCATATCAAAAAAAGCCTGCCCTTAACAAAACAATATCTATTTCCAACGTTCCATATCTGCTGTATTGCTTAATGAATCAAGTGGTCTCCCTCTCTTAAATTTACCAACTCAGGATATATAGGTTCATATATTCCGTAAATTTATATTTATCACGTTTCAGTAATAGTTTCAATAATTCATCTTTTTGGAAAATACGTTTATAGATACACACCATTAAATCCGGAATAAATTTTTAGTTTTTTCCCAACTCCTCCTTTTCACAAGGCATTTCTTAAATCATTCTCCTTTGTCTTTGTGTTAAAATTAAAAAAACGGGACCAATTCACAACAAAGGATGATAGTATATTCAAAAATTAAACAAAAGTAATTAGAAAATAAAGGAATTTATATATTCTATATCGAAATATACTATCACGTTTCGTTATTATACAGATGCGTTTGGAACTGGGGTCCATTGCTGGGAGAAAAGTTTGGGGATTGTTATATTATACAGATGCGTTTGGAACTGGGGTCCATTGCTGGGAGAAAAGTTTGGGGATTGTTATAAAAAAAGGGGGAATATCCTATGGTGAACCAAAAAGCCTATAAAGAAGATACGATACCAGGTATTTTCTATAACCTGGTCGAGAAAAACCACGAAAAGCCATTTTTAAGATATCATGATGGAGATGTCTGGCAGAACCTATCCTGGGATACAGTAAAGGACAAGGTATATGCACTTGCCTCTTACCTGATCAATAACGGAATCAAACCTGGGGATAAGCTGGCGATTTATTCCGAGAATCGTCCCGAGTGGGTCATTGCTGATCTGGCAACATTGTCTGCAGGGGCAGCTGATGTAACGATTTATGCAACCAGTTCAGGACCTGAAGCAGCCTATATTATAAACGACTCTGGTTGCCGTTTCTGTTTCTGCGGAACAACGTTACAGGCCAAAAATCTTCTTTCGCAAAAGGAGAATATACCTACTTTAGAAAAAATTATTGTTTTTGATAATCTGGATATTCAGCCAGAGACGGTTTCTTCTCTAAACAGCCTGCTCAAAGAAGGCCAGGCCAAACTTAAAATGAAAGAAATCGACAAACGCCTAAGAGATATTAACCCCGAGGATATTATGACCATCATATATACTTCGGGAACAACAGGTAATCCCAAGGGGGCTATGCTAACGCATACAAATATGGTCGCACAGGTCCTGCAATATGCAGAACACCATGGTTTTCCTCCCTGGCCTGGTGATCCTACGCTGCTCTCAATCCTGCCCCTATCCCACGCACTGGAAAGAACGGTGGGATACCATTGGGTCATGTATATCAACGGCACCATTTGTTATTCTCGGGGAACGGAATATTTACTGGAGGACTTAATTGATTTTAGACCTGGCGCATTGATTACCGTACCTCGTATTGAGGAAAAAATTTACGAAGGCATCATGAATAATCTTCAACAGCAGCCTGTACAAAAGCAAAAATTATTCCATTGGGCACTAGCAGTATCTCGAGAAGCCCTGCCCTACTTTTGCAATAATCAAAAGACGCCCTTTCCCCTGAATGTAAAACATAAACTGGCTTATAAAATGATCCTGAGCAAGATAAGAGCTGCCATTGGATTAAACAACTGTGCAGTTATTGGTGTGGGTGGAGGCCCGATTGCTAAAGATGTGGTAGAATTTTTTCTAGCCATGGGAATACAGATGCATCCAGGCTACGGATTAACAGAAACAGCTCCGATGTGTTATGTGAATACCTGGAATTTTATGTCACCAATTAAGCCACTAACCTGTGGTGTCGTTATGCCAGGGACCGAAATCAAATTTGCCGAGGACGGCGAAATACTGTTGAAAGGACCGCAGGTGTTTAAGGGTTATTTCAATAAGCCCGATGAAACCCGAGAAGCGTTTACCGAGGATGGCTGGTTCAAGAGCGGAGATATCGGTTCTATGGATGAAAATGGCTACCTTAGCATTACCGATCGGAAAAAGGATATCATCATTACGGCAGGAGGGAAAAACATCTCTCCCCAGGTTATTGAAACGACCTTTAACAGCGATCCCTTTATTGAGCAAATTGCTATTATAGGAGATAGAAAAAAATATATTGTTGCCCTCATCGTACCGAATTTTGAACGTTTACAGCTATGGGCCAAAGAAAACAATATTGAGGACTGTTCCAATGAAGAATTGGTAACGAGCCCTATGGTTTTTGCCAAATATCAGGAAACCATTGATCTTGTCAACGAAAGTCTGAGCAAGGTCGAAAAGATTAAGAAATTCGCACTGCTCCCTTATTCCTTCAGTCAGGAAACCGGAGAATTAACCCCTACGCTTAAGATAAAAAGGAAAGTAGTCGCAGAGAAATGCAGCCAAATTATTGAATCCTTATACCAAAATGATCAAGTCCATTTGGATGTAAAAGAAAATCATAATGCCCATAACGAAGATTCAAAAATTGCGATTCACAATTAATAGAAGCAATGTATACGGGGGTTCAGATAAAACAAATATGATTAGTTAGAAAGTTGGTCAGTTGGTTAGTTGGACAGTTGGAACGTTGAAGTGGGTTAGTAAGAAAATAGACACACCCTTACGGGTACCACTTATGTTTCCTTCGGTCACTTTTAATATGACGCGGATAACACAGATTTAACGGATTGACACGGATTTTTTTGTAAAGGGTGAGGGGTTAGAGGTAAGGGCAATGCCTGACCCCTCACCCATTTTCATCGGTGGTTGTGGCTTACGGCTATGAATGATTCCACTGCGGGAAGGAATATAATGGCTATTAAATCACTTCATCAAGCTACAACTCGCTTACCACAGCCTTCATCTTTTGTACATATGCCCCTACATGCGGTACACATTCAGCGCCATACTGTTCGATAATTTTCACAACCGCACTCCCTGCGATGGCGCCGTCGGAAACCTGCGCCATCTGCGCTGCCTGTTCGGGTGATGAGATCCCAAAACTGATCGCACAGGGGATATCCTTCACCTCTTTAACCAGTTTGATCATTTCACCTACATCGGTTTTGATCTCCTGCCGAACACCGGTCACACCCATGGAAGACACACAGTAAACAAAGCCCTCCGCCTCCCTGGCAATCATGCGGATGCGATCATGCGAGGAAGGTCCAACCATAGAGATTAAACGAACATCATATCTTGAGCAATATGGCAAAAGCTCATCTTTTTCATCAATAGGAACATCCGGCACGATCAGTGCATCAACCCCCGTTTCCTGACAGTTTTTCAAAAACCGCTCGGTTCCATAAGTAAAAACCGGATTCACATACGTCATAAACGCTATGGGAATATTGCATATCTTGCGGATACGCCGCATCATGTCAAATATTTTGTCAGTTGTTGTACCACCTGCTAAGGCACGTTCGTCCGCGCGCTGGATCACGAGTCCCTCTGCCACCGGATCGGAAAATGGAATCCCCAGTTCAATCAGGTCGGCGCCTGCCTCTGCCATCTTCAGCACCAGTTGTTCAGTGATTTCCAGTGATGGATCACCCGCGGTGATAAATGGAATAAATGCTTTGCCGTTTGCAAACACTTGCTGTACCTTATTCATAGATCTCTCGCCTCCTGTAACGTGCTATTGCAGCAACATCTTTATCGCCTCTGCCAGACAGATTGACCACCATAATTTGGTCTTTGCCCATGGTTGGCGCAAGTTGTCTTGCGTAAGCAATGGCATGTGCACTTTCAATGGCAGGAATAATGCCCTCCATTCGTGAAAGGTATTCAAATGCCTCCACTGCTTCGTCATCCGTAACCGGCACATATTCTGCTCTGCCTGTGTCATGCAGATTGGCATGCTCGGGACCAACGCCCGGATAATCAAGCCCCGCTGAAATGGAATAAACCGGTGCAATCTGGCCGTACTCATCCTGACAGAAGTAGGACTTCATGCCGTGGAAGATACCTAACGTTCCAGTTGCCATCGTCGCAGCATTTTTTGGAGTATGAATCCCATGTCCCGCCGCCTCACAACCTATGAGTCGAACCTCTGAATCGTCGATAAAGTCATAAAACAATCCCATCGCGTTGCTGCCACCACCAACACAGGCAAGCAATGCATCAGGCAACCTGCCCTCCTTTTGCAACATCTCCGCCTTGACTTCACGACCGATCACGCTCTGAAAATCGCGAACCATGGTCGGAAACGGATGAGGTCCCATAACCGAACCGAGTACATAGTGGGTGTCTTCCACCCGCGCTACCCATTCGCGCATGGTTGCGTTGACCGCATCTTTGAGTGTCTGGGTGCCGCTTGTCACCACATGCACCTTCGCACCCAATAGCTCCATCCGATAAACATTAAGTGCCTGACGATCCGTGTCTTCTTTTCCCATAAAGATCTCGCATTCCAACCCCAGAAGTGCCGCTGCAGTCGCTGTAGCAACACCATGCTGCCCT
The DNA here is from genome assembly GCA_034659475.1 of Bacillota bacterium. Classification (GTDB taxonomy): domain Bacteria; phylum Bacillota; class Syntrophomonadia; order Syntrophomonadales; family Syntrophomonadaceae; genus JAYEHK01. The sequence goes on from JAYEHK010000093.1 coordinate 5,024, forward strand.
GCACCCGTCTCTGCAATGACACGTATCTTGCCCATGCGTTTGGCAAGCAGCACCTGTCCAAGTACGTTGTTGATTTTGTGCGAACCGGTGTGGTTGAGATCCTCTCGCTTAAGATAGATCTTCGCCCCCCCTAGATCTCTGGTCATCTTTTCTGCGTAATAGAGCAGCGATGGGCGTCCTGCATAATTATTGAGCAGATCCTCTAATTCCTTATTAAAGTCAGGATCGTTCTTATGATGGTTATATGCCTCTTCCAACTCAATGACTGCGTTCATCAGTGTTTCCGGAATATACTGTCCCCCATGGATACCAAACCGTCCTTTTGACATATATGATCACTCTCCTTTTTTTACCAAGGGACAGGTCCGTTGTCCCTCGATCTTTTTCTTTTTCTAACCAACCATGTTGCCCTGCACACTGGGACATCAGACCTGCCCTCCTAAAAAAGCCAATAAAAAAAGCCCTCATCCCTACTAATAGGGACAAAAGCTTATACTTCTGCGGTACCACCCAAATTGACGATAAAATCGCCCACTCCTTTTGCATACCATCATATGCACCCCACTGATAACGGACAGGGTTCCCGTCAGCGCCTACTTTCTCTCGATTTCTGGCTGCCCTCACAAGTCCATTCAGAATCATCTTTGCAACCGCATTCTCACCAAACAGCGGCTCTCTGAGTACACCTCATCATTCTTACTTCTCTTGCTCATCGGTTTGTTTATTGTTGGTGATATTATAACGCGGATTGTTGTGGTTGTAAACCACCGTATCAAATTTATTTTTTTAATATTGGCTAATTAGAAAATAGGAACGAATAGACGCGGACAACGCGGACCTTTAGGACCTTCGCGGAAGAGTCGGAAAGTAAATTTTGGTGAGTCTCGGGGACTGGTCTGCTGACTCGTTTTAGGGAAAACCATCATATTCCCCCACCAGCAATTGCAAAAATGAGTCTGCGGACCTGTCCCAGTGACTCGCCCTCACGCAGCACCAATTTTCATCCGTGGTTGTGGCCTGCGGCCATGGGTGGTTAATTAGAAAATAGGTTGAGTATAAGCGGAATTATTAGTTGGACAGTTGGAACGTTGAAGTGGGTTAGTAAGAAATTGAATAATTCATCCAGGGTGCTCACTGGAAAAGCGGTTTCCAATGTTCTTGATGTTTTTAATAAGGCACCCTTGCAAAAGCATTAGGAAAATCAGCATGCCGCCAATTATATCGGGTAAGATACATCCGAATGCCAGACCTGCTGGAACTTCATGAGGGAGCTTTTCTCTAAATATTAAGTTTTCAAAGAATAACTATACAGGTACCGTCCTTCGGGGCGGTACTGATAAGTGAACAGGTGGTCTCTTTACTGCGTACCGGTGGTTTTGTAAAACTGAACCTGCGGTTCTAAAACCGCATAATATGCATTTAAACATTAAAACCCTCTGGTTATTTAAACAATTGAGGAATTTTCAATATAAACATATATAAAGGAGGTCAACCTATTTATCTGGTCTCATTGATTGTATTTAGTCTATCAAAAGGACAACTAGCACACTATTTATCCTTATAGTGTAAGCTATCCCTTTAGATATAATTGTTCAAGATTACTGCAGGTAAACAAGAAGTGACTTTACGCATTAGTTTAAGATCATTTCCCAGCAATAAGTCGCTTTGTATATTCAGGGCTGTAGCCAGGATAATAGCGTCAGGCAGCCTGATATTGAAATCAGCACTAATTTTTGCTGCCTGGCGGCCAATTTCTCTGCTTACCGAGATTACTTGCAAATTGGGGAATTCATCAAGGAAAAACATTACCGCTTCAATTGCTGCTGTATTATTTTCACGATATGGCTTTACCAGCAATTCGGCTTCAGATATTACAGAAACAGTAGCCTTCAGGCGACCCAGTTCTATCATTTCAAACAGGGGAGTCAGTAAGTCAACGAATTCAGGAACACCATCAAGAAAATAGATAATAGTATTGGTGTCGAGAGTAAGATTATTATACCTGGAGAGGTCTTCCACAAATTGCTTTACTCTTGCCATGTGTCACGTTCTTTTTCTACGTATTTATCTGCTTCAGCGGCATTTTTTCCATACAATCCCCGGGTGACACCCCTGAGAGCCCGGGTTAAATTCTCCGGCCTGGCCGTCATCACGATCCGGTCATTTTCTACCTCCACCATTAATTTTTGCCCTTCTTTGAGTTCCAATAAGCGAAAAATCTCCGCGGGAATAGTAATTTGCCGCTTACTGGAAATGGTTACGCTTGTTTTCATAAATGCCTCCTTGATAAAATATGATGGTAAGCACATTATACTAATACCAAGCCAAACATTCAAGAAGGGACACTCAACTTGCAACAATCTTGCCACAGCTATCTTATTGTGATAATCATGTCATCATTATCATCGCTTTCGATAAGTGTTATGTTGTTGGGCTTAACCCGGTATTTCCAATGGCTAATAGGTTTTTTGTTATTAATTGTAATTTGCCAATTTTTAATTAATGTTAAACTATAGGTAACTATTTTCTTACTAACCCTCCATGGCCGCAGGACACAACCACCTATGAAAATGGGTGAGGAGTCAGTCGCTATGCGCCAGGCATTGCCCTTACCCCTCACCCCTGACCCCTTACAAAAAAGTCCGCGTAAGTCCAGAAAGTCTGTGTCTATTAAAAAGCTATTTTCTAATTAACCCACTTCAACGTTCCAACTAACCAACTGTCCAACTAATAATTCCGCTTATACTCAACCTATTTTCTAACCGTCCCCCTGTCACCCTTGTCACGCGCTAGAAGATAATCGGTTCCTGGCGGGTTTTGCAGGTCTTTTCCAGCATTATTGATACCATTTTGAATTTGGTATTCTTCATTGTTCTGGCATTTTGCGGGCATCCTTTTACACAGGCACAGCAGTGAATGCATAAGTCTTTATTGACTGCCAGCGTTTCGGTATCAATTGCACCCACCGGGCAATTTTTAGCACATAAGCCACATTGGGTACAAACCTGTATATCTCTTTGTGAAACACAGGAGAATAGATCTTTGGGTCGTTTTTTTAACATAGGATTACCGAGAACATTGGGTTCAGTGAGTTCTTCAGTCTTTGTACAGGATACGATCTTCTGGCGTATTTGCTGCCCGAAAGCCTCTGCTTTACGCAGATCATCTTCATCGGGGCGATTTATTGCAATAGCGATTTTATCTGTAGAAAATGCATGTTCTCCTATAAATGCAGCCGCCGCTATCACGTGAAATCCTGCCTGACGGCATATTTCTTTTAGTTCTAAAAGACTATCCCCATAACCTCTATTCCCGAAAACACTCATAATGACAACCGGTTTCTGGTTTCCCTGAAGGTTGATCAGGTAATCATAAGCCGCCTGCGGAATTCTCCCAAAATATACCGGCACGCCAATTATCACGAGGTCTTCAGTTATTGGGCCCTGTTTTTCACTTCTGACCTCCGGGCGAGTGCTATCCACTAAAGTGACTTCTTCAGCGCCTATCCCTTTTACCACTGCATCCAGTACGCTTTTTGTCGTCCCGTTAGGGGAAAAATATATTAGCCTGGCACGATGTAGTTCCAAAATCCATGACTCCTTTCAACCGAAAATAAGCTATCTAAATTATACATTTATTAATCCAGAATAAAGTATCTTCCCCAACATATTCATTATCTTTTTACCAATGCCATGGCAATTGCATAGGCTGTCATTACCAGCACAACACCTGACAATACCAGCATGACAAGCGGCTCTCTTATATCCACTTGACTAAATATAAAGAGAATAAAAACAATCAGGCCTCCCCCAAGAGCGTTTTCCAGGAAGATTCCCCAATCAATGTTCCATTCGCCTGATTTTACACGTTCACGATGTAGATGGCGGCTTGCATAACAGATAAGTCCCCCTATGAACACACAAGGAATCAACAACCAACTCGCAAAAAACCACAAGGCTACGAGAATTATTGCTGATAGTATCGCCCATGGCAGAGGCATGAATTATTCCTCCCCTTCACCCATATCCAGTGATAGAGGGGTCAGGCTTGACCCCAAAGATCAACGATTATCTTAGAATCGTCGAAGCAGCAATAATCTTCTGCATGTTGGTAACGCCTTCAATCTGAGGGCTAACGATGGCATCCCGATAGATTCTGGAGATCTTATAATCGTTCGTCAAACCATAAGAGCCATGCACATTAAGAGACTTGCGAGCCACATCGACAGCCGCTTCACAGACATAGTTTTTGGCAAGGGAAACCTCCCGGGCGAGTTCTGTCTCATCTTTAAAGGTATTCGCTACATGTCCGATATGATAAGTCATCCATTTACAAGCCTCATAGGTGGCAGCAATATCAGCAATCTGGAGCTGAATTTGCTGGAATTTACCGATTGCTTTGTCCCGATGGGTCCTTTCCTTACTGTATTTTACCGCTTCCCGGTAGGCCCCCAGCATGCTTCCAAGTGATGTAGTGGTAACGCCCACGCGGCCAAAACAAATACCGGTGGTAAGGATGGCAAAGCCCTTCCCGACTTCGCCCAGCACATTTTCAACGGGTACTTTGACGTCTTTGAGGTAGATATCCAACAGCGGATATCCATGCATCCCAATTTTTTCCCAGGGTTTAGAGACAGTATATCCATCACAGAATTTATCAACGATGAAGGCGGTAATCTCTCCACTTTCATTCTCTCTTGCAAAGCAGACCAGCGGTCCGGGATAGCTGGCATTGGTGATAAAACGCTTGGTCCCATTGAGGATGTAATGATCTCCCTGTCTTACAGCGGTAGAGGTAATCTGTTTGGGATCGGACCCGGTTTGAGGTTCTGTAAAGGCAAAGGACGCGATATGCTCCCCGTTGCAGCAGGCTGGCATATATTGCTGTTTCAGCTCCTCTGTTCCCCACCTGGAAATCGCATTGGTACTGAGAACATGAGCACCAAGCACCGTCGCTATGCCTCCTGAAGCTGCAGCCACCTGTTCCAGTGCCAGCACATAATTCAAGAACCCCCCATCAGCCCCGCCATAGGCTGATGAAAAGGGAATCCCGAACATGTCCAGCTCGGCTAGTCCTGCCATAATTTCGTTAGGAATTACATTGCTATGATCAATTTCTTCAGCTCGGGGTTCAATGTACTTCTGCGAAAACTCATTAAATGCATTTTGAATGAGTTTTTGCTCTTTTGTAAAACCAAAATCCATTATTAACCATCCCTTCATTTTTTCTTTATTATCTTATATTAATCACACCTGTGTAAGCATTTCTCGATCACATCACCAATGATCAGGTATTTCTTATCCAGCATTGGTTCATGCTTCTTTATTTCTTCTTTCTTGTCAGCATTCCCTTCTAATTCCATTGTATTTTATATCAGTAATCTCAACCCTTATCACAGTTTCACCCTGACATCTACTTCGCGATTAACCTCCAGAAGAAATATAATCTGACGGGTTGATAAACAATAACTAAATCATCTGAGTCAGGCATAAAACACTGTATACAGGTATGCTTACTCCTTCTTTGGCAAATCCTTGGTATAATGAGCTAAGAATATACTTTTGCTCCCAAGGAGGACGAAGATGAAAAACTTTAATAAAGTGTTAATCGCCAATCGAGGCGAAATTGCCATACGCATCATTCGAGCCTGCCATGAATTAGGCATTCGGACTGTATGCATTTATTCAAAGGAAGATAAGCTCGCTTTATTCAGGACAAAATCGGATGAATCGTATTTAATCGGCCATAATAAAGGTCCGGTTGAGGCCTACTTAAGCATCGAGGATATCGTTAACCTAGCCATCAAAAAGGGGGTTGATGCAATTCACCCCGGATATGGATTTTTGTCCGAAAATGCCGAGTTTGCCAGGGTATGTATCGATTCAGGCATTGAATTTATCGGCCCAACCCCAGAGATGATGGAACAATTAGGCGACAAAATCAAGTCCAAGCTGGTGGCCCAAAGCGTAGGGGTTCCTACTATACCTGGGATTGAAAAAGCGATCAGGTCAGACAAAGAAGCGATTCGGTTTGCCCAAAACTGTGGCTATCCTATTATGCTCAAGGCTTCTGCCGGTGGCGGCGGCAGGGGTATGCGAATCGTTCGCACCGAGGACGAATTATTAAAAGAATTTCACAGTGCAAAAAGCGAAGCTAAAAAAGCCTTTGGCATCGATGATATTTTTATTGAAAAATTCCTCTATCACCCCAAGCACATTGAAGTTCAAGTCCTGGGTGATAACTATGGAAATATTGTTCACCTATACGAAAGAGACTGCTCGATTCAGAGGCGCCATCAAAAAGTCATTGAATTTACCCCTGCACTGGGAATTGCCGAAGAAAAAAGGCAGGCCATCTGTGCAGATGCCATCAAGATTGCCCAATCCGTGAACTATCGAAATGCCGGGACTGTGGAATTCCTGTTGGATAATGAAGGAAACCACTACTTTATCGAAATGAACCCCAGGATTCAGGTTGAACATACGATAACTGAAATGGTTACCGGAATTGACATTGTTCAAAGCCAGCTCTTGATTGCCGAGGGTCACACATTACATTCTAAAGAAATCGCCATTCCCCGTCAGGAGGCGATCCAAACCAGAGGATATGCGATCCAATGCCGGGTAACAACAGAAGATGCGACCAATGATTTTGCTCCTGATACCGGAAAAATTGATGTCTATCGGACCGGGGCAGGTTTTGGCATACGGCTGGATGGGGGCAACGGTTATACCGGTTCAGTCATCAGTCCCTATTACGATAGCCTGCTGGTAAAAATCTCCTCTGGATCACGAACCTTTGAAGATACGATCAATAAAGCCAAACGTGCCATCCGGGAAACAGTAATCAGCGGTGTAAAGACCAATGAGTCCTTTTTAATCAATGTCCTTTCACATCCTACCTTTATAAAGGGTGAATGTGATACTGGATTTATTGATTCCACCCCAGAAATTTTTGAGATCACCCCCAAAGCAGACCATGAAGCCAACATCCTGAGATTCATTGGTGAAAAGGTCGTCAACGAAAGCAAAGGCATTAAGAAAGATTATGATGTCCCCCGAGTGCCTAAAATCACCAGCACGGACACTCTAGCCGGCACAAAACAGATTCTTGATGCCCAGGGCCCGCAAGGGGTTGTGGAGTGGATTCGGAATCAAAATAAATTACTGCTGACCGATACGACCCTGCGCGATGCGCATCAATCCTTAATGGCCACCCGCTTAAGAACCGTAGATATGTTGAGAATTGCCGAAGCAACAGCCCATTATGGCAAAGACCTCTTTTCCCTAGAAATGTGGGGCGGTGCAACATTTGATGTCGCGTACCGATTCCTCAACGAGTCTCCCTGGGAAAGGTTAGCAGCACTGCGCCAGAGCATCCCCAACATCATGTTCCAAATGCTGATCAGGGGCGCCAATGCAGTCGGCTATACCAATTATCCCGACAATGTGATCAGAGAATTTATTCGAGAATCAGCCCATGCGGGGATTGATATCTTTCGGATATTTGACTCCTTAAATTGGCTGAAAGGTATGGAAATCGCCATTGATGAAACCCTGAACTGCAATAAGATGGCCGAGGCATGCATCTGCTATACCGGGGACATCCTGGATGAGAATCGGGATAAATATTCGCTGAATTACTATGTGCAAACCGCCAAAGAGCTGGAAAAAATGGGCGCACATATTCTTGGCATCAAGGATATGGCTGGCCTGCTAAAACCCTATGCAGCGGAAAAATTAATCAAAGCATTGAAAAATGAAATTACCATCCCCATTCATCTGCATACCCATGATACCAGCGGCAACAGCGTTGCCACTGTACTGATGGCAGCAGAAGCCGGGTTGGATATTGCAGATACTGCCTTTAACGGCATGTCAGGTCTCACCAGCCAACCCGCCCTGAATTCAGTGGTGGCAGCCCTGGAAAACACCCACTGGGCCACTGGTATAAACCAGGATAAGATTCAAAAAATTTCGGAATACTGGAGTGACATCAGACCTATATACAGCCAATTTGAATCAGGTCTCAAATCAGGCACCGCCGAGGTCTATAAATATGAAATCCCGGGCGGTCAATACTCCAATCTTAAACCACAGGTAGAAAGTTTCGGGCTGGGACACAAATTCCAGGAAGTCAAAGAGATGTACAAAACCGTCAACGAGATGCTGGGAGACATCGTGAAAGTAACCCCTTCCTCCAAGCTGGTAGGGGACTTAGCAATATTCATGGTCAAGAACGATCTAACGCCGGAGAATATTGTGGAGAGAGGAAAAATTCTTGCCTTCCCGGATTCATCCATCGCCTACTTCGAGGGCATGATGGGTCAGCCGGTAGGCGGATTCCCGCAACAGCTCCAAAGCGTTGTGTTAAAAGACATTACCCCCATCACCTGTCGGCCCGGAGAATTATTGGAACCAGTAGATTTTGAAGCCATCGGCAAACTGCTTGAGGAAAACCATAATCTGAAGCCATCGATGCAAGATATCCTGAGTTATGCGCTTTATCCCAAGGTCTTTGAAGACTACCTATCCTTTAAAAATTCCTATGGCGATCTAAGCAGAATGAACAGCTCGGTATTCTTCGATGGCATCAATGAAGGGGAAGTCTGTGAAGTGGAAGTCAGTGAAGGCAAAACATTAATCATCAAACTTGTTAACGTGGGCAAAGTCGATAAAGACGGCTACAGAAAAATCTATTTTGAGGTAAATGGAAATCAAAGAGTCATTACAATACTGGATAAAAGCTATCATCAGGGCGAAACCACTCCATCAACGGTTATGGCTGACCCTGCCAACAAAAATGAAATCGGGGCAAGTATCCCCGGAACGGTTATGAAAATACTAGTCAAAGATGGGGAGCAGGTCAAGGCCGGTTAAAGCCTGATCATCATTGAAGCGATGAAAATGGAGTCCCAGATCCTTGCGCCCATAAACGGCAAGGTGGCAGGCATAACCGTAAAAGAAGACCAGTCCGTTAAAAACGGGGAGTTGTTGATGCGGTTAGATTAAACGCTGTAACATACACCCAATACCTTTTGACCGTATTCCTCGATACGCCAAGGTTTCGAGCGATTTCACGTTGGGAAAGGCCTCCCACAGCATGCAGTTGTCCGGTAGGCTGATATCGGTCCACTTCGATCACTCTTAACGCCCTATATCACTGATGTCTTTTCAACATCAATGATATAGGGTTTTTGATTGAAGTGAATCAATTTTGTTTGAGCGTTTTTTGATTTAGTGGTTCAGTTTGCATTCGCTCAATACGGTGTATAATTGCTTCAAAAGCTGAATTAATGGCAGCATCTGAATGCTTTCCCTGGTACGCGGTAGGATCATTGAATATTGCATCATGCTGATGGTCACCCCATATATGGCTATGAATTGGTAAAGATACTGAACCAATGGCATCCTCTAACCGTAATATTTTACCCAATGTTAAGTTATGCCTCCGGCAGGCTGAAATAGAATTCAACCCCCTTATCGGTATTAATTGCACCAAAATCACTTTCATGCATCTGCAATATATTCTTTACTATTAACAAACCAAGACCAGTTCCACCAGAAACACGATTTCTGGATTTTTCTATCCTATAAAAGCGATCCCATATTTTATCCAGTTCATCTTCAGGGATGTGAACACCTGTATTCTCAATTGAATAACAAATCATGTTGTTCTTCTGTTTTTTAAGCTTTATATTAATGGAACCCTCATTAATCGAATAACGTATGGCATTACTATACAGGTTATTCAGAACTTTTTCGATTTTTTCCCTGTCGGCCAATACATTACATTCCTCAATATCAAAATGAGTTTTTAAGTGACGTTCGTCTATCAGATATCTAAAGCGCTGATTAAACTCCATAACCAGGCTGTCCATTGCAAACTCCTGTCTGGAAAGTTTATAATTTCCCAGTTCAAATCTCGACAGTTCCAACATTTCCATTACCAGATCATCCATTGTTTCTATTTCATTAATGATAACATCCAAATAGTAATCCTGTTTGTTCTGGTGGATGCCATCTTTTATGCCTTCGGCAAAACCTTTAATGATTCCCAGCGGGGTTTTCAGCTCATGAGATACACTGGCAACAAATTCTTTCCTCTTTAATTCCTGCTGTCGTTCCTTTTCCATATCTTCGAGAAGCTGTTCATTCGCTTCTTGAAGGTCTTTTAAACTAGTGTCAAGTTTTCGAGAAAGAATATTCAGACTTTCAGCCAAACTCCCCAATTCATCCTGGCTTTTCACTTCACAGGGAGTGGAAAAATCCAGTGCTGCCGTCTTTCATATACAGTGGTTTAATAAAGAACAGATTATTTATCCCTGACAGCTGATCAATCTTGCTGTATTGTATTAAATTTGCATCCGGCAAAGTATTAAAGTTCATTACTTGCATATTAAGATAATTGCTCACTTCACTCATCAATAAATCATTTTTGTAGTAATCACTTTGATTCTTTGTTTCATTCACATAAACAACATTACCCTGTATCTCTTTAATTGGAGGAATTTCTTGCCATGGTATTATCCCGTCCTCTTTAATATTATTGGCTTCTTCTTTATATTCTGTTTCCCCCATATTAATTTCCACTGGGAAAACACTGTTTTCATCCGTTATAATTCCCTTCAAATTCACCTGATCTCCTGTAAGAAGATTCTTGCTGTCAATTATTTCTAATGCTGGATCGAATTGTGCTGTTTCACCCACAGACTCAATTACTGAATCAGTATAGACTTTATACACTCTCCCATCGTTTTCCTCAACTATAATAAAGTCATCCAGTATCCCTCCATATTCCAGCACACCTCGTTCATCACCAATAATTACCGGCGAATTATTCTGCTTGCTGAAAAGGTCAGTTTCCTCATTAAGCTGTTTCTTATCCCATTCGAAGTTAACAAGCTTATCGCTGAATTTTTCGATTTCTTGTTTGCTTATTTCAATTTTTTTATTGATATAAAATTTATCAAGAAACGCACTCTGCAAAGCTATCTTAACAGCTAAAAAGATAATAAATACACCGGCAGTAATAATAAATAATTTGTAACTATTCAGCATCCTAAAAAACAGGACTGGACTCTCGGTTAGAACCGTGATATCATGGTTATATGAATAAACGAACATTTGTAAGGCCTACCATAACAGAAGTACAAATTGCACTTATCAACG
>JAYEHK010000094.1:0-16048 GCA_034659475.1 Bacillota bacterium
ATAATGTCTGGTTTCGGTCTGATATTCTACGTGGGCCGTGTTGATGGTGATTCCTCTTTCTCTTTCTTCAGGTGCCTTGTCAATGGAATCATACGCTGTTGCTACGGCTCCTCCTACGGTTGCGAGCATCATCGTGATCGCTGCTGTCAATGTTGTCTTGCCATGGTCTACGTGACCAATGGTTCCGACATTAAGATGAGGTTTTGTCCTTTCGTACTTAGCCTTTGCCATCTGGTTTCTCACCTTTCCTTTCTAAACTTGCACTTAGCTGTTCACTGGTAAACCATATCTTCTTGCAATTATATCTTTGCTCTTTGACTCCGGTACACGAGCATAGTTTTTGATTTTTAAAGTAAACACTGCTCGTCCCTGGCTGATTGATCGCAATCTGGTTGCATATCCAAAAGTCTCCGCCAGAGGTACCTCGCCTTTAATGATTCTGCTGTCTCGATTTTCTTCAAGCCCCAGAACCCTTCCCCTGCGAGCATTCAGGTCTGAAATAATGTCTCCCATGTAATCTTCCGGGGAGACAATCTCTATTTCCATTACAGGTTCTAATAAAACAGCCTGTGCTTTATTAAGAGCATCTTTCAATGCCATACTGGCAGCTACTTTGAAAGCTTGCTCAGTGGAATCGACTTCATGATAGGTACCTCCTACCATCTTCACTTCCAGATCATCAACCGGATATCCAGCTAGCACTCCAGCTTGCAGCGCCTCTTTGACGCCTGTTTCTACGGCATTAATGAATTCAGGGGGAATACTCTCGAGCGGCACATGATTCACAAAAGTTCTGCCTTCCCCTTCGCGGAGCGGAGATACCTCCAACTTCACATGAGCGAATTGACCCCTTCCACCATTCTGTCTTTCAAACCTGGCTTCTGTTCTAGCCTTGCCTGCTACCGTCTCCTTATAGGCCACCTGTGGTTTGCCCACGTTGGCGTTGACCTTAAATTCACGCAGCAAACGGTCAATAATGATCTCCAGATGTAATTCACCCATCCCGGAAACAATCGTTTGTCCTGTTTCCTCGTCAATTCGATACTTAAAACTGGGGTCTTCTTCTGCCAGTTTTTTCAGGCTGCCGCCAATGCGTTCCTGGTCATCTCTTGTCTTAGGTTCAACCGCAATATCGATAACCGTTTCCGGACAATCAATGGTTTCCAACAATATTGATCCATCCGAACTGAGTGTGTCTCCCGTCGTTGTGTTTTTCAAACCTACTCCTGCCACAATATCACCAGCTGTAGCAAAGTTTCTTTCTTCCCTGTGGTTAGCATGCATTTTTAGGATCTTGCTTATGCGTTCTTTTTTGTCTTTGCCACTGTTTATGACCTGACTTCCTGTCTCAACGCGACCAGAATAGATCCGAAAATAAGTTAATTTTCCCACGTAAGGATCTACTGAAACCTTAAATGCCAGCGCGCAGAAAGGCTGATTTTCATCTGCTTCTCTGCTCTCTGCTTTACCATTTCGCAGGTTTTCTCCCATTACAGAATGGACTTCTAACGGCGACGGTAAGTAATCAGCCACAGCATCGAGGAGCATCTGTACACCTTTGTTGCGGAAAGATGATCCGCAAAGCACCGGAACAATTTCATTGGCAATCGTTTGCGTTCGCAATGCACTTTTGATTTCATCCTGTTGGATTTCTAACCCTTCCAGGTACTTTTCCATCAATTCGTCATCACGCTCGGCCAGCTTTTCAACCATCTCTTCACGAAACACTCTAGCCTCTTCGATTTCTTGATCATTCAATTCTCTGATCCGAAAAACATCGCCAGTACTTTCGTGATATTCAACAGCCTGCATGGTCACCAAATCTATCAATCCTGCGAAGTGTTCTTCTGCTCCAACAGGTAATTGAATCGCTATTGGGTTGCTCCCTAACTGATCTTTAATCATCCTGATTGCCCGATGGAAATCAGCACCCACTCGATCCATTTTGTTAACATATGCGATTCTAGGAACTTCATATCGATCCGCCTGTCGCCACACAGTCTCTGATTGAGGTTGAACCCCAGCAACTGCACAAAAAATCGCAACTGCCCCATCGAGCACCCTCAAAGACCGTTCTACTTCCATCGTAAAGTCCACATGCCCGGGCGTATCGATAATGTTTATAGCACAATTTTTCCAATAACATGCAGTCGCAGCGGAGGTAATGGTAATGCCTCTTTCTTGCTCCTGGCTCATCCAATCCATGGTGGCGGTCCCTTTATCCACTTCCCCCATCCGATGAACAATACCGGAATAGTACAGAATACGCTCTGTAGTGGTAGTTTTGCCAGCATCAATGTGAGCCATGATTCCAATGTTTCGTATCGAAGCTAATGCAGATTTATCTTCCATCGTTTTTACTCCTCTAACTGCAAATGCCTACCAGCGATAATGTGCAAAAGCCTTATTCGCTTCTGCCATCTTATGCGTGTCTTCTTTCTTTTTCACAGATCCGCCTGTGCTATTGGCAGCATCCATTAGTTCACCAGCCAGACGACCTGCCATGGTTTTTTCACCACGTTTACGGGTATACCCTACCAGCCATCTAATGGCCAGGGTTTGACGCCTGTCAACTCTAACTTCCACAGGCACCTGATAGTTTGCACCACCCACTCTTCTAGCTCTAACTTCAACAATAGGGGTGATGTTTTTCATTGCTTCTTCGAAAACTTCTATGGCATCTTTGCCGGTTCTATCCGCCACAATATCAAAAGCCTCATAGCAGATTCTCTCTGCAAGACTCTTTTTGCCATCCCACATAACCTGGTTAACCAGTTTGGTGAAAATCTTGCTATTGTATATCGGATCCGGCAGTACATCGCGTTTGGGAACGGGCCCTTTTCTAGGCATATCTCGACTCCCTCCTATTTTTTCTTAGGTCTCTTGGTCCCATATTTTGACCGACCCTGATTCCGATTCTGCACGCCAGAGGCATCCAGTGTTCCCCTGACAATATGATATCTTACACCCGGTAGATCTTTGACCCTACCACCTCTAATAAGAACAACAGAGTGCTCCTGTAGATTGTGACCTATGCCAGGAATATACGCGGTTACTTCAATCCCATTAGTGAGCCTTACTCTGGCGATTTTACGTAACGCGGAATTTGGTTTTTTAGGGGTTGTCGTATACACACGAGTACATACCCCTCGTTTTTGCGGACAGCTTTTTAGGGCTGGTGCTGTTGACTTCTTTTTTTCCACTTCGCGTCCTTTTCTAACTAGTTGATTGATTGTCGGCATACCTGCACCTCCTTCCCCCATTTAGTCATATAATAATGCCACCGCTGCTGAACCCACCTCAATACCACACGCTTCGCCGAGTGTCTTCATGCTATCTATCATCTCTACCTCGACGGCATACTGGTGGCACAACTCTTTGAGAGGTCCAATAATATGAGGTTCAGCATCATCGGCAAGGTACACTTTTTGGGCAATACTATTTTGCACCGCTTTTTTAACCTGTTTGGTGCCGATTACTTTTTTGCTGTTTTTTAACTCATGAAACAAAACTACTGGCACCCCCTTTTGACAAAAAGCGATAAACCTATTTGTCACGCACCATAATATTTTAGCATTCGAAGGTGTACCAGTCAAATATTTAATGAATATTTTTAAAAGGGGGTCAGGCTTGACTTATTGAAGAATCATATTGGACATTTGCTAAAGTTAATATCAATAAGTCAATAAGTCAAGCCTGACCCCGGTAGTTTGCTTTATTTATTCCTGTACCAGAGTTTCTTCTTTTATTGCATAGTCAACATCTTTGTATGCTGTATAGCCTGTTCCAGCCGGAATCAGCTTACCGATGATGACATTCTCCTTTAAGCCAATTAGGTTATCCACTTTGCCCTTGATGGCAGCTTCCGTCAGAACCTTAGTCGTTTCCTGGAAAGAAGCAGCCGACAGAAAGGACTCTGTATTCAAGGATGCTTTGGTAATTCCCAGCAGCATCGGTGAACAAACCGCAGGCAATCCACCTAGCGCAATCGTCACCTGATTATGGTCTTCGTAATTAGCAATATCAATAAAGGCTCCCGGTAACATTGTCGTATCTCCCGAATCTTCGATCTTTACTTTTTTCAACATCTGCCTAATAATAATCTCAATGTGTTTATCCGAGATATCAACGCCCTGTGAACGGTATACCTTCTGAACTTCCTGAAGAATGTAACGCTGTACATCCTGCAGTCCTTTGGTTTTCAGAATATCATGCGGATTAAGTGGTCCTTCACTAACGGCATCACCGATTTCCGCATAATCTCCTTCTTTTACTTTTAATCTAGACCCATAACTAACTGGATATGCGCCAAGTTCTTCTCCATTTTCGCCCAGAACTTCAACCTGACGCCTTCCTTTGCTCTCTCCAAAACGAACCGTCCCTGAAGCTTCAGCCACAACAGCCTGACCTTTTGGCTTACGGACTTCGAACAATTCCTCAACACGTGGCAAACCACGGGTTATATCCTCTCCAGCAACCCCTCCTGTATGGAAGGTACGCATGGTAAGCTGTGTGCCAGGTTCACCAATCGACTGTGCCGCCAGAATTCCAACTGCCTCACCAATTTCAACATCATAACCCGTAGCAAGATTTCGTCCATAGCATTTTTTGCAAACCCCATGCCTGGTCTTACAAGTAAGCACAGTCCTGATTTTGACTCGTTCAATTCCTAATTTTTCAATCTCATGCCCTACATCATCACTAATCATCTGATTATCTTCCACCAGCACTTCTCCAGTCACTGGGTGACAGATGGTATCAATGGATACTCTGCCGATGATTCGTTGATTTAATGGTTCAATGAGCTGGGAGCCTTCCATGATTTTCTCTACCCAAATTCCTTCTACGGATTCACAATCGTTCTCCCGCACAATAACGTCTTGAGAAACATCTACCAGACGCCGGGTCAGGTATCCGGAGTCCGCTGTTCGCAGCGCAGTATCAGCCAAACCCTTTCTAGCTCCGTGAGTAGAAATAAAGTACTCAAGAACCGTTAACCCTTCACGGAAATTCGCCTTGATGGGCATATCAATAATTTTCCCTGAAGGATCCGCCATCAAACCACGCATTCCAGCTAACTGTCTAATCTGCTGGAAGTTACCACGTGCTCCAGAAGTCGCCATCATATAAACAGGATTGTCTTCCGTTAAGTATCTTTTCAGCGCATCCGTCACATCATCAGTTGCCTGATTCCAAATTTCCACAACCTGTGAATGCCGCTCATCCTCTGTAATCAATCCTACCTGGAAGTCAGCCTCAATGCCATCCACAACCTGATCAGCTTCTGCAAGAATCGCTGCCTTATCAGGCGGTGTCCGGAAATCGCTAACCGCAACACTAATACCGGCTTTCGTGGAAAACTTATAACCCAGTCGTTTAATTCCGTCCAGCATGGCTGCAGTTTTTGCGTTTCCTTCTAACCGATAGCATTCATAAACAATGTCGCCTAGTTTTTTCTTTCCAATGACTTCATTGTAATATCCCAAACTATCTGGAATAATCTCGTTAAGTATTACACGTCCCACCGAGGTTTCTACTCTTTCCGCCTCATAGGTTTGCTGTCCATCTTTTTTTACCAGTGCTGCTCCAATTAGTTGCGGCATGTTCATTCTGACATAAATTCTTTCATGAAGCGTAATCTGACGCAGATCATAAGCCATCTGCGCTTCCTCTGGGTTTGAGAAAAACCTGGGCTTTTTATTGGCCCAATCTTCAGCGCTTACATAAGTCAGATAATAAACACCCATAACCATATCCTGGGTTGGCGTACATACTGGTTTCCCGTCTTTGGGATTCAATATATTGTTGCTGGCCAGCATAAGCAACCTGCACTCTGTTTGAGCTTCAGCAGATAAGGGTACGTGGACTGCCATCTGATCTCCATCAAAGTCAGCGTTATACGCCGTACAAACCAGCGGGTGAAGCTGCAGCGCACGTCCTTCAACCAACACAGGTTCAAAGGCCTGAATCCCCAGTCTATGAAGTGTAGGTGCACGGTTAAGCATAACAGGATGCTCCTTAATTACATCATCAAGAATATCCCATACTTCTTCGCGACCACGTTCTACCATCTTTTTCGCGCTTTTGATATTAGATGCGATCCCACGATCGACTAATTTTTTCATCACAAAGGGTTTAAACAATTCCAGTGCCATTTCCTTCGGCAGGCCGCACTGATGCATCAGCAGATTCGGGCCAACCACGATAACAGACCGTCCGGAGTAGTCCACACGTTTCCCCAGCAGATTCTGTCTGAACCGTCCCTGTTTTCCTTTTAACATATCGGACAGGGATTTGAGGGGTCGATTTCCTGGTCCAGTAACTGGACGACCTCTTCTTCCGTTGTCTACCAGGGCATCAACGGCTTCCTGCAACATTCTTTTCTCATTACGGACAATAATATCCGGTGCTCCAAGATCAAGTAGTCTTTTCAAGCGATTATTACGATTAATCACCCGACGATACAGATCATTTAGATCCGAGGTTGCAAATCGCCCACCGTCTAATTGCACCATGGGTCTCAATTCAGGTGGTATCACCGGAAGCACATCTAAAATCATCCACTGCGGATTGTTACTTGACAGGCGGAAAGACTCTGTCACGTCCAGTCTTTTAATCGCTCTTCCTTTTCTTTGTCCGGTGGTGGTAGCGATTTCCTCTTTGAGTTCAGGCGACATCGTTTCCAGATCTACTTCCGCCAGTAATTCCTTTACGGCTTCTGCACCAATGCCTGCAACAAAGCTATCTCCGTAACGGTCACGGTTTTCCCGATATTCCCGCTCATTTAACAGCTGCTTTTTCAATAACGGCGTATCCCCTGGATCAATAACAATGTAATTCACAAAGTAGATAACCTTTTCCAGTACCTTAGGCGACATATCCAGAAGAAGTCCCATACGACTAGGAATTCCTTTCAAGTACCAGATATGGCAGACAGGAGCAGCCAGTTCGATATGACCCATGCGTTCCCGGCGTACCTTCGATGTAGTAACTTCAACGCCACATCGGTCACATACAATCCCTTTATGTCTTACTCTTTTGTATTTCCCACAATGACATTCCCAATCTTTAACAGGCCCAAATATCTTTTCACAAAACAACCCTTCTTTTTCTGGTCTGAGGGTTCTATAGTTAATCGTTTCAGGCTTTTTTACCTCTCCACTACTCCATGAGCGGATTTTATTCGGAGAAGCCAGGGATATTTTGATCCGTTCAAAATTATTAACATCTAACAAATCATTCTCTCCCTTCCAGAAGTTTGATGATGAGCTAACGACCGTCTTTCACATATGTCTGTAATGCACTTTATCTTAATGCTATTCATGTGATTCATCCGGTTCTTCTATTACAATCATATCGTCAATATGGTCTCCATCTAAAGCCTCATCAAATTCCCCTTCTTCTGCTTCAGGCTCAATGGTGTTAGCAACACCTGCACCATGTGTGACGGCTATGTCAGGTAATTCCATCCCTAGTTCGCGGGCTTTTTCGCGCTCATTCACATCCAGGTCATAATCTTTTATCTGAATTTCCTGATCATCATGATTCAGAATCCGAACATCGAGGGCCAGACTCTGCAATTCCTTGATCAATACCTTAAATCCTTCAGGCACTCCGGGTTCTGGAATGTTATCACCCTTAACAATGGATTCATAGGTTTTTAATCGGCCAACCACGTCATCGGATTTAACAGTCAGCATTTCCTGCAACGTGTAAGAGGCACCATATGCTTCAAGGGCCCACACTTCCATCTCGCCGAATCGCTGTCCGCCAAATTGCGCTTTCCCTCCCAGCGGTTGCTGAGTAACGAGTGAATAGGGGCCAATGGAGCGAGCATGAATCTTGTCATCAACCAGATGAGCCAGTTTTAAGAAATAGGTATAACCTACCGTTACTTCATTGTCAAACCGCTCTCCAGTTCGACCATCTCGCAGTATGGCCTTCCCAGTTGGTGGTATACCAGCTTGCTTGCGCATTTCTAAAATATCTTCTTCTGTGGCTCCGTCAAAAACAGGGGTCGCAATATGCAATCCTAGTTCTTTGGCCACCCACCCCATATGCACCTCGAGAATCTGTCCAATGTTCATACGTGATGGCACGCCCAATGGGTTCAGAACAATCTGCACCGGTGTTCCATCATCCAGAAATGGCATGTCTTCTTCCGGCAAGACTCTGGATATAACGCCCTTATTTCCATGGCGACCAGCCATTTTATCCCCCTGAGAAATCTTTCTCTTCTGGGCAATATAAACTCTTACCAGTCGATTTACACCCGGAGGTAATTCATCTCCATTTTCCCTGGCAAATCGTTTTACTGCGACAATTTTGCCCGCTTGACCATGAGGCACCCGTAACGAAGAATCCCTTACTTCGCGTGCTTTTTCCCCAAAAATAGCGCGCAAGAGTCGCTCTTCCGGTGTTAATTCCGTTTCTCCTTTTGGTGTTACCTTCCCGACAAGAATATCATCAGGACGGACCTCTGCCCCAACACGAATAACACCTGTTTCATCGAGATTCCTCAACATATCCTCTGAAACATTCGGAATATCCCGAGTAATTTCTTCAGGTCCCAGTTTGGTATCTCTTGCCTCACATTCATATTCTTCAATATGAATGGAAGTAAATACATCCTCTTTAACCAGCTTTTCAGAAATGAGGATCGCATCTTCGTAGTTGTATCCTTCCCACGTCATATACGCTACGAGAATGTTTCTGCCCAGAGCCAGTTCTCCGTTATCTGTACTCGGACCATCCGCAATAATGGTGTCGGCTTCAATTCTTTGTCCAACACGAACAAGTGGACGCTGATTATAGCACATCCCCTGATTGGAACGTATAAATTTCAAGAGAGGATAGGTCTGTGTACTCCCCTCATCATTTTTGATAATAATTCGCTTTGCATCGACGCATTTTACGATGCCAGCTTTTTTACTGACAACGACAGCTCCTGAATCCTTGGCACATTTGTACTCCATACCAGTTCCGACGATCGGTGCTTCCGCTTTAATAACCGGCACAGCCTGCCGCTGCATGTTTGCTCCCATAAGCGCACGATTCGCATCATCGTTTTCCAAAAACGGAATCAATGATGTAGCAACGCTAAATACCTGTTTCGGCGAAACATCCATATAGTCCAAACGATTAACCGCTACTTCAAAGATTTCTTCTGCATATCTCGCTTCACTACGTTCATCAATAAAATACCCGTTTTCGTCTAACGGCGCATTCGCCTGTGCGATAATAAACTCTTCTTCTTCGTCAGCGGATAAGTATACAATCTTGTCCATGACGCGTTTATTTTCTTTATCCACCTTACGATATGGGGTTTCAATAAACCCAAAATCATTAACACGTCCGAAGGTTGCCAGGGAACCAATCAGACCTATGTTTGGGCCTTCTGGCGTTTCAATAGGGCAGATTCTGCCATAATGAGAATGATGAACATCACGCACCTGGAAACCTGCGCGTTCTCTCGTTAAACCACCTGGCCCCAGTGCACTCAAACGCCTTTTATGGGTTAATTCAGCCAGCGGATTGGTTTGATCCATGAACTGGGAGAGCTGTGAACTGCCAAAAAATTCTTTCACGGCTGCTGTAATAGGTCGAATATTAATAAGCACCTGTGGGGTCAACGTGTCCACATCATGAATGCTCATTCTTTCGCGAACAACTCTTTCCATCCTTACAAGGCCTGTCCGAAACTGATTCTGCAAAAGCTCTCCAATGGAGCGCAACCTACGATTGCCCAGATGATCGATGACATCTGTCTTCCCTTCGCCCCTGATGAGCTTTAATATGTACGCAATCGTTGTTGTCATATCTTCAATCGTTAAATAACGGACCTCTACTGGAATCTCGAGTCCAAGTTTCTTGTTAACCTTGTACCTCCCAACCACCGCCATGTCATACCGACGGGGATCGAAGAACAGGTTCTTCAGCAATTGTTCGGCCGCATCTTCAGTTGCCATTTCGCCTGGACGAAGACGCCTGTAAAACTCAATAAGAGCCTCTTTTTTATTGGTTGTTGTGTCTTTGTCCAAGGTTTTGCAAATGTTTTCATCGTCATTATACAGCTCTAATATTGCCTCGTTGGTTTCATAGCCAACAGCCCGCAAAAGAACAGATACCGGTATCTTCCTGGTTTTATCAATACGGGTATAGATTACGCCCGCACTGTCCATCTCCAGTTCAAACCAGGCACCCCTGTTCGGAATCACGGTTGCACCATATAAGATGTTACCAGCCACGTCATATCGCTCATTAAAATACACACCGGGAGATTTCACCAACTGCGAAACCACAACCCTCTCGGCTCCATTAATAATGAACGTCCCCTTTTCTGTCATCATGGGAAGATCTCCCATATAGACTTCTGATTCCTTGATCTCTCCGCTTTCCTTATCAGTAAGACGCACCTTAAGTTTTAAAGGTGACTGATACGAAACATCTCTTTCCTTACACTCTTGAACCGAGTATTTAGGTTCTCCCAGACTATAATCCAGAAAACCCAGCTCTAGGTGTCCCGCAAAGTCGGAAATCGGAAACACTTCTTTAAGCGCTGTTCGCAAACCCTTTTCCAGAAACCACTCAAACGAACTCAATTGAATCTGAATCAAATTCGGTAGTTTGATTACCTCCTCAATGGATGAGAAGCTAAGTCTCTGCGCGCTTCCATATTGTTCCATATGTGCCATTTCGTTCACCCCTTTAAATAATTCCCAAAAGAGTGAAAAGCAAGGCCTAACCCATAAACCTCGCTTTCTAATTCAATCCTTAAAGTTACAAAAAGCATACGTACACTTTGCCATATTTTATCGTTAATGGCAAGTGTTAATGATATCACAATTGGTTAGTGGGGTCAAGTTTATATCATATTTATTTTTTAACAGATAATAAATAGGCCATCCCGTGTAGATGGTGCTGGCACTTCTCTTTTCTTCTTAGCCCCTTTCTTCTTCATCCAATAAGCTTAAATCTATGTTTTCGAGAGAGTAGATTTCGCTAATCATTCGATCCACCTTTTTAAGGCGTCCTACAAAGAAAATAAATATACCTACTAGCCCAAGTACAAGAATACAAATACCTACTAAAAATCCATCTACCGTAGTGATTTTGGCCAGCGTATCTTCCGAAAGAAAGTCCTTGCTTTTGTTGTACCGGAAGACTACCGTGTTTTCATCGACTTGTCCTGTTGTGTCTTTTATAATCCCTGCTACTCGAAGTTTAAAGGTAAATCCCTCTAACTCATTCAGCTGTTTGAACAGCGTGCCAGCGCTCTGTTCATCCACGAAAAAAGTGCTGGTTGTGGCTAGGATGTAATTGCGCTGATCAATGATCAGTGGCATTCTTTCAGTTTGGACCAGATAATCTTCCCACTTTTCAAAATGCCTGAAATACACATAATTATTCCCCTGTTTTTCTACCTTCCACCCGGTGCTTAATTGTAATGGATATTGATCGGGCAGAGATAACTGTTCTGATAGGCTGCCGTCTTCCTGCCAATCGATCTGCCACTCTACATCAGCACCACATGCTTGTTGGGGTACCCACAGGAACATTGCCCAAAAAGCAATACAAACCAAATACATCGGGAGATGCTTTCTCATCATTATCATTTCCCTTCTTTTTACATTCTATACTTAATTTTATAACATAAATCAGAGAAAATGAGTATGTAAATAAAAATGGTTAATTAGAAAATAGGTTGAGTATGAGCGGAATTATTAGTTGGATAGTTGGTTAGTTGGTTAGTTGGATAGTTGGTTAGTTGGTTAGTTGGTTAGTTAATTAGTAAGAAAATAGACGCAGATTTCGCTGATTTATATGATTTACGCTGATTCTTTTAATAGACACACCCTAACGGGTACCACTGATGTTCCCTATCGGTCACCTTTAATAGGACGCTGATACTCCCTACGGTCGTTTTGAAGGATGCGGATCTACACAGATTTTTTGTAGATAATAACGTTGAATAGACGCGGACTAACGCAGACTTTCCGGACTTACGCAGACCTTTTTTTGTAAGGAGTCAGGGGTTAGAAGTAAGGGCAATGCCTGGCGCATAGCACCTGACCCCTAACCCATTTTCATAAGTGGTTGTGCCCTGCAGCCATGGGTGGTTAATTAGAAAATAGGTTAAATTTAACCTATTCTCTTACTAACCCACTTCAACGTTCCAACTGTCCAACTAACCAACTAACCAACTTTCCAACTAACCAACTGTCCAACTAACCAACTGTCCAACTACTAATTCCGCTTATACTCAACCTATTTTCTAATTAATCAATATTCAATACTATAAATAAGGCTCGGGATTTTATCCCGAGCCTTATTGTTTTACAAAGATTATTATTTAACTTCGACGCCTGCTCCGGCTTCTTCGAGTTTGGCTTTAAGTTCTGCAGCTTCATCTTTGGATATTTTTTCCTTAACAGCTTTGGGTGCTTCGTCAACCACTGCTTTGGCTTCTTTCAGTCCCAGACCAGTGATTTCTCTAACAACTTTGATAACGTTGATCTTCTTTTCTCCAGCAGATGTTAAGATAACATCAAACTCTGTTTGTTCTTCTACTTCAGCAGCGGCAACAGGTGCTGCAGCAACAGCTACCGGCGCAGCTGCACTAACCCCAAATTCTTCTTCCAATGCTTTAACCAGTTCGGACAGTTCCAAAACGGTTAACTCTTTAACAATATCAATAACTTCCTGTACTTTACTCATGAAGATAACCTCCCAAATTTTCATTTTTTTATTTCTTAGTGATTAGCTAGCTTTTTGTTCTTTGATTTGATCAAGCACTCTGACGAAACCAGTAATATTGGCATCCAAAACGCGAACAAAAGAGGTAATAGGCGCCTGCATCGTTCCCAGTACAGTCGCAATAAGGACTTCTCTGGATGGCAGCTCGGCTAGGGCTTTGAGTTTATCAGCAGATACTTCCTGCCCTTCTAAGATCCCAACTTTAATTTCCAAGTTTTTATGGGTTTTGGCAAAGTCGAATAGTACTTTTGCTGGCCCAACCGGATCTTCATTGCTAAAGACAACGGCATTTGGCCCAACAATTTGTTCCACCATGTTTTCATGATCGGTCTGCTTAAAGGCAAAACCCAGCATGGTGTTTTTTAAAACTTTGAACTCTACACCGGGTTGACGAAGTTTCGTTCTCAACTCTGTCATTTCGTCAACAGTAAGTCCTCTGTAATCAGTGAAAACGACCAGTGTGGCTGCTTCAAGCTTTTCTTTTATGGACTCAACAATTATTTTCTTTTGATCTATTTTTGGCATTCATTTTTCACCCCCTTCACGGAATACATGACTGGCACGGACAGCAAAAAAGCCTCCGCAGACAGCTCATGCAGAGGCTGGTAACACCTTCATCATTATCTTTCCAAAAGGTTGTTATCTCAAAAACCTCAAGCAGGCATTTTTTAAGGTACCTCGTCCACCGGCTGTCTACAGTTTCTATTTTCTTTTTTCGTGCTTAATTATATATTACTTTCCTACAGACATCAACACAATCGGATTAACTTTTACGCCAGGTCCCATCGTGGAAGAAATGCTTGCAGATCGCATATACTGACCTTTTGCTGCTGCCGGTTTGGCTTTCACCAGGGCATCTGCAAAAGTATTAAGATTTTCGACTAACTTTTCAACTTCAAAAGACACTTTTCCGATTGGAACATGCACAATCGAAGTTTTGTCTATACGGTATTCAATTCTACCTGCTTTTAATTCATTAATCGTTTTTTCGATATCAAAGGTAACTGTTCCTGATTTCGGATTCGGCATTAAACCTCTGGGGCCAAGAATTTTACCGAGTTTACCAACAACAGCCATCATATCCGGTGTAGCAACCGCAACATCGAAGTCAAACCAACCTCCCTGAATCTTTTCGGCCAGTTCTGCTCCACCCACATAATCAGCCCCTGCGTCTTCTGCTTCCTGAATTTTTGCGCCTTTGGCAAAAACCAGTACTTTGCGGGTCTTACCGGTTCCATTCGGTAAGCTGACTGTTCCTCTAACCTGCTGGTCAGCATGTCTGGGGTCAACCCCTAATTTTACATGAACTTCAACAGTTTCATCAAATTTAGCCGTGGCCATTTCTTTGACTAATGCCAATGCTTCTGCTGGATCATACTGTTTCTGCTTATCAACTTTTTTTATTGCATCCTGATATGCTTTACCTTTTTTCATTATTCATTCCTCCTTGTGGTACTGGCGGATCAAATCCTCCCACGATCAAACGGCTTAGTCCGTTACTTCAATGCCCATGCTGCGAGCTGTACCTTCTATCATTCTTACGGCTGCATCCAGATCAGCAGCGTTCAGATCTTCTTTTTTGGTTTCAGCGATCTCAACCAATTTATCTCGGCTTACTTTTGCAACCTTTTTCATATTGGGTTCCCCTGAACCTTTAGCAATATTGGCAGCCTTCTTTAACAGGTCAGATGCCGGCGGAGACTTTAGTATAAAACTAAAGGATCTATCTTCGTAAACAGTGATTTCAACTGGCACAATGAATCCGACCTGATTTTGAGTTTTGGCATTGTAGTCCTTGCAAAACCCCATAATATTTACACCATATTGACCCAGTGCAGGTCCAACCGGGGGTGCCGGAGTCGCTTTACCAGCTTGAATCTGCAATGAGATTTTCCCCATTACTTTCTTGGCCATCTATTTTA
The DNA here is from genome assembly GCA_034659475.1 of Bacillota bacterium. Taxonomy (GTDB): domain Bacteria; phylum Bacillota; class Syntrophomonadia; order Syntrophomonadales; family Syntrophomonadaceae; genus JAYEHK01. The sequence continues at coordinate 14,679 of JAYEHK010000094.1, forward strand.
CACCTCCTTACATTTTTACAATTTGTTCATATTCCAACTCAACAGGGGTTTCCCTGCCAAACATAGAAATATTCACTCGAAGTTTCCCACGATCGGGCAACAGTTCCTTGACAACGCCCTCGAAATTTTCAAACGGCCCGCTTTTGACACGAATACTTTCGCCCACTTCAATATCAATGATGCGCGGCTTCTGTTCAATCAAGCCCATTTGTTTGAGGATCTTATTGATCTCTTCTTCCTGCAACGGAATCGGTTGGGCACCACTGCCAACAAATCCAGTAATGCCTGGCGTATGATGCACAACCGTCCAAGACTCATCATTCATAATCATATTCACAAGTGCATAGCCTGGATAAATTCGTTTATTGGTAACCTTCTTTTTCCCGCCCTTGAATTCTACCTCCTGCTCTTCAGGAACAAGGACTTGAAAAATCTGGTCCTGCATACCCATGGACTCAACTCGTTTGGTAAGGTCCACCTTTATTTTGTTCTCATATCCAGAATAGGTATGTACAACATACCAATCACCTTTTTTTTCAGGCCCGTTTTCAGAAATTTCAGAACCGGTATCAGCCGTTGCAGTTTCCATTCGTTCCAATTTCTCTTCACCAGTAATTGGAACCACCTCCTTACGCAAAGGCCTCAAATAACTTTTCCAGTACAAATGAAAGCCCTGTATCGAATAGCCAAATGATCAACCCAACCAGTGCCACCGTTAACAGCACCACGCCAGTATATCCGATCAACTGATTTCTGCCTGGCCAATATACTTTTTTCAGCTCTCTGTAAACGTTGGAAAAATATTCTCTGGTATTGGTCAACCATGTCTTTATTCCGTTTCCTTCTGTCTTGACGGGGGTATTATTCTTAGCCAATATTTTCACATCCCCAGGTTTTACTTAATCTCCTTATGGATCGTGTGAGCATTACAGAATTTGCAATACTTTCTAACTTCCATTTTCTCAGCATTTGCCTTTTTATCCTTGGTTGTTGTGTAGTTACGCTGCTTACACTCAGTGCAGGCTAATGTAATCCCTACTCTCACCACGACACCTCCATCCTATGTACAAAAATCCTAGAATAATCTATCACAATACGAACCAAACTGTCAATAGCACATCGTACCACAGCGTTCACGGGCTTAGTCTTTTTGTGTACAAAATTATCACGGATTTTCCTATTTCAGAGCACTAACAACACCAGCGCCAACGGTTCTTCCGCCTTCTCTGATTGCGAAACGCAGCCCTTCTTCAACGGCGATTGGCGTAATCAGTGAGATATCCATTTCTACATTGTCTCCAGGCATAACCATTTCCACTCCTTCTGGAAGTTCAATGATACCGGTTACATCTGTTGTACGGAAATAGAAC
>JAYEHK010000095.1:0-15947 GCA_034659475.1 Bacillota bacterium
GGTAATAATGGAGACTGATCAGGCCATTTTTAAGTAAAAAAGAACATCTATGCGGAAATTATTGACGAAAAATTTTAAATCACCTACTCTATCAAGGGAAAACACCCTGTTTCAGCAGGGGAATCAACTTTATGTTATCAAATATTTTACATATAGCAAGCTATTTTGAGAGAAAAATAAATATGGGCGAAAAGTTGATATTTAGGTTTGCCATTTGGTAAAATGAAACGCACATTAATAACAGACAAGCGGGTGAAATAAGTGTATATAGTTTATGGTCAGGTAGAAATTTTTTTACCTGCATGTAGTTCTCTAAAGGAAAAACGTGCGACACTCCAGAGTATCATCGCACGAATAAGAAAAAGATTTAATATTTCAGTATGTGAAGCAGATTACCATGATCTCTGGCAGCGTTCTATCATTGGTTTTTCAGCGGTATGCTCTCATTATTCTGAAACGGATTTGATCATCGATATTGTTCAGGACACCGTTTATCAACACGATGACGTATGTGAGTTAATCTCTTTTGACCATCAGCTCTTTCAATTCCAATTAGGCGATAAGCATATTCTCGACTTTAATAACCCATTTCAATGACGAAACGACACACTAAATGAATTCGCTTGCCTCATACTTCCAGCATAGCGATTCTGGTTGGCGGAGGTTCGACTGGGACTTCTTCCAGCAGTCTGGTGCGTGACAGTACTCGGACGGGTTCTTGCTGATGTTGGCCTGTTCACTGTTCTTTCCCGCACTTCTCCACTATTATTTGTATGCGATGTATTGTTATCATGAATCCGTCCTCGGTAAGTTTTACTACTCTTTAACGGAATATTCCACGCTTTGCGAATATCACTTTTCTCATCCCACTGTGACTTTTCTCTAATCATCTCGGGAACAAGTCTCAATTCTTCTCGATACATTTCATACGTCGGAAGTTCCATAATATCTTTCCACAACGCTTCAAACACGGAGCTAAAATAAATTTGATCTCCATTATAGAAGGCTACCTGTGCTTCTGATCTGAGAAATATGTTTTTACCAAGTTGATTATAGTGGGTTGAAACGACTTTTGCCAGACACAGGACCGCCCTGGTAATTTCAGGTGAAACCAACCAGCTGCCAGGGGTGCGGTATTCAAATCCCCCATAATCCTTGGTACGAAAATCTGCCAGTGTTCCATATCTCTTTCTTCGTTTCACAGCAGAATCCTGATTCTCAATTAAGAACAATGGAATGGTAACATAATTGTCCAACGCTCTGAGTAGAGCATTATTCAAACTTATTTTACTGAAATGAATATGCCCACCAATTGAAAGCCCACTAAACGGCTGACTTCCTGCAATCCATTTCACGTTTTTATAGGGCACCATTTTCCCTGCGTATAAAAGTGCCTGCTTTATATTCGCAGATAGATCCAGCGGTGACATTTCAGGTTTGGGACGAACTTCAGCAACCGGTCTTTGCTGTCGACTCGGAACTCGTATATTATCGCATCCAACCAGACCTTCTCGGGGGAAGAAATTAGATGCAGGGATCATTTTACCGCTGCGTGTGTTCACCATCATAAATTCAGGATCGGCGCCCATTACAACCTCCGCATTTTGATCCTTTAGACGCTTGGACAATATTCCTTCCATTACTTGCAGAAGTTTCAACAAGTCTTTTTCTCGCAGATCTGGTGACGGGTTAATGTGCTCGACTCGCACCTTTTGCCTTCCCGTTACAATGATATTCACCATTGCAAAGTCAAGGCCCAGAAGATATACCATTCGTTTAGCCAATGCAGCAATTTTCTCACATTGTTGTTCTGATAAATATTTGCTTGAAGGGGTACTTCTGCCAATGATTGTTTGTTTAATCGAAATCGTCTTCTGATCATAAACCAGCACCTCATAGCTTCGATTTGCGATTTCGCCCTCACTCTTTTGCCACTGAATCCCATTAACTTGAAGAATATCTCGAATGTTTTCAGAATGCTGACAGTTTCTAAGTCCTCGGTAATCATTTATTGTACAGGTGAATTTTGTAGTTTGATCTTTTGATGCAATAATATTCATATATTTTTCCCCGTACAATTCCAGCTCCCCACAGTTTACTGATTCCCAATTCTCTTCGAAATATTGAACCAATTTTTCACCACTCTGGTCTTCCCGATGTATCCAGTTTATCTGCATATTGATATCATCCCTTTTTTAAGTTTGCATTCTGGTAAACAAATTCAAAATAGTCGTTTAGGGTTGAGAGATGCCTGGCGCGAATATCTGTCTCGTCAAACTTGGCTGGTTTGGAGTTTACTTCAATTAACTTGATCTGTCCCTCTTGGTCAATCCCGATATCCATAGACAGTACGCCAAGCGACAGACCTGTTCTTTTTTCTAACTCATCCGGTAACCAAGACACCATTTCCCGAAGCGATTGTTCAACATTTTCAAGAGACAGCGATTGATCAAAAACGTGCGAGATTACGTTTCCAGTCTCCGCCCTCATGCCTCCATTGGGAATATGCGTAACAAACCGACGTACCCCGGCAACTCGTATTCCACTCCCCATATACGCCCACTTTCCTTCATGATCCTTTTGAACGAGGGTTCTTAAATCGAATATCCGCTTTTTGTACTGTGCTAAACGTATCCCCTCCTGTATGATTATCCCCTCTTCACTCATGCCTGCACTTTTCAAAATGCGGGCATATAATGAATCAATACGATTTACCCTTTTCCATGATGGGGTTTGCCTCGAAGAAAAAGCATAATAAAAATGCCCCCCTGCCGTGCTGATGACCTTAATAATCCCCTTTCCAACACTGCTTCTGCGTGGTTTTATAAAGAATTCTTCAAATGAATGAGCAAAATCAGTAAGACTATCACGACTAAACAAAGCCGTAGCAGGCAGCACCTTCGCTGCCTCGGGGTGATCCTTTAACGCCTCATAGACCTCCCATTTCTCCAAAAACCTTGAGTTGAACAAGTTGACGTCGGGGCATTTTTCAAATCCCCCCAGGCACTCCACAACAGTTTTTCTCCGTTCATAATCACGATGAACAATACGGTTATAGACAATATCGGGAAAGACAAATTCCTTTCTAATCCATGAACCGTTCATCCACATATGCCCTTGAATCCTCTTCGTATCCCAATGCACGCCATCAGGATAAAAATAATAGATAAACAAGCCTCTCTTCCTAGCGTTTAAAATCATTTCTTGATAAATATGCGATTCTTTTCCAAGTGGTAGCGGGTAGCCTTTATGTGTTTTACGTGTGGTTACAACCCCTATAACAGGTTGGTTATAGACTTCCGGTATACAAAAATAATCCACTTAACGCTCCTATTGACTCAAATCATATATTTCATAATATGAGTTGTGTAAACAGTAGGTGCTATTTTGAAGAGTTCATAAACGATAAAAAGATGACCGACAAACTGTCGGTCATCTTTTTATCGTTTATATTCTATTCCTGCCAGAATTGTGACATCAATATTACCAAAACCGGATAAATTTCCAATCGGCCCACTAACATTAATACACTTAGCAAGTATTTCCCGCCATCAGCAATAAACCCATAATTAAGAGTGGGACCAACCAGTCCAAAGCCAGGTCCAATATTTCCGAGACAAGCCATAGAAGCAGTTAAACTGCTAAACAAATCCAATCCCATCAATGCCATTACCAGCGCACCTATCATAATAAGAACAACATATAGAAAGAAAAATTGCAACACATTGATTACAAGCGCATCGCCCAGTACTTTACCTCCAAATTTTTGTGGTAAAATTGCCTTGGGATGAACCATTTGCTTTAATTCAATTAAACCCCGTTGAAAGATAATCAGATACCTTCCGGGTTTAACACTTCCCCCCGTACTTCCTGCACAGCCGCCCACCAGCATCAACAGGAATAAAATTGCCTGTCCCAGTGCTGGCCAACGATCATAATCCATTGTCGCAAAGCCAGTTGTTGTCATAATAGAAACAACCTGAAAAGCTGCCCCTCTAAGTTTTTCTTCTATATTCATTCCACTTCCAGTTGCCCAACTTATAAAAACAATGAAGATTGCAACCAGCGCGATGCTGCTATAAACCTTAAATTCACGATCCCTTAGATACAGCTTCAGGCTCCTTTTTTTGTAAGCCAGAAAATGCAGCGAAAAATTTACGCCTGCGATAAACATAAAAATAACCAAGGTCCATTGAATCGCAGGGCTTGTATAATAGGCAACACTGTTATTTTTAGTTGAAAAACCTCCGGTCGCCATGGTTGTGAAGGTGTGACAAAAAGCGTCAAAAAGGTTCATACCAAAAACATAAAGCAATACACAGAGAATAATACTTAATACAACATAGGTTTTCCAAAGTTTTTTCGCTGAATCTCGTATGCGAGGACTAACCTTGTCTGTGATAGGTCCTGGCACCTCCGCCCGAAACAGCTGATTGCCTTTCGCACCCATGCCGGCAATAATCGCAACGAATAAAGCAATAATCCCCATACCACCCAGCCATTGAGTTAAACTCCGCCAAAAGAGCAGTCCTTTGGGAATCGTTTCTACGTCTGTAATCACAGAAGCGCCAGTCGTTGTAAACCCGGAAACCGTTTCAAAAACAGCATCCGCAAATGACGGCAGATAACCGGTAAGCATATACGGAAGAGAACCAAAAAGCGAAGCACAAATCCATCCCAGACTGACCACTGCAAAACTTTCCTTAAAATTAAGGGATGCTTTTTGCGGGAAAAACCATCCCAGCAAAATGCCGCATGATATAGTAATACCAGCTGCCACTCCCAGGTTAATTACAACATCTTCCTGATAATAAATAGACCATGCAATACAACTCAGCATTGCAATACCAATAATTGTTATAATTCTACCCAAATAACCCACTAGAACTCCTGGTCTGATCAAAGCCGTTTACCCCCATTTTGCTGGAACATTTTTTCTATTTTATAAACACTTCTGGGCAATGTAAAAACAATTACTCGATCAAAAGCACGGATGAATTGATCTCCTCCTGGTACGATCACTTCTTCCCCCCGAACAATCGCACCAATGACCGATCCTAACGGAAAACGGATCTGTTTGATCTGTTTGTTCACAACCACTGAATTTGGCTGGGCATACAGCTCAATCATCTCTGCCGTTTCATCTCCTAAAACAGTCACTGAAACAATATCACCACGTCTTATATATTTTAATATCGCACCTGCTGTAAGGATGCGCGGACTCAGGACAATATCAATACCAATCTGTTCAACCAACGGCATGACATCTGAACGCTTAACCTGCGCTATGGTTTTCCTGACGCCCATATTCTTAGCAATAAGAGAACACAGGAGATTAATTTTATCATCATTGGTCACCGCAACAAAAAGATCCGATTGTTCAATATTTTCTTCTGACAGCAGTTCAAAATCCGATCCATCCCCGTGTATAACCAGTGTATGATCAAGTTTTTCGGATACTTCCCTGGCTCGTTTGATATCTTTCTCAATAATCTTGATATTGACTGGAAGCTTCTGATGCTCCAAAATCTTGGCAAGATAACACCCGGTTCTTCCACCACCCAAAATCGTTACATGATCGACCTTGCGCCGGTAGAACCCAAGTAAGCGTTCCACTTCACGCAAATCCGTAGTTTTCGTCATGACGTTGATGCGATCTCCAACGTAAAAGTTATCTTCACCACTGGGAACAATCATCTTATGTTTGCGGACGATGGAAACAATATTATACGGAACAGATGATTTTAAATCCTTGAGTTTTTTGCCAATCAGACTAGATTCTTCAGTGATCGGTAATTCAATAAGCTGAACCTTCCCATCTGCATAATAGTCTACATTTAACGCCTCTGGATATTTTACGATCTGTGCAATCTCCATCGCTGTAACCCGTTCAGGATTAATAATCAGATCAATCCCCATCAGATTACCCAGATTATCCACTTCCAGATACTCCGTATTGCGAACGCGAGCAACCGTTGTTTTCACGCCATATTGTTTGGCCAGCAAACAGGCAATCATATTTAGCTCATCGCGTTCGGTCACTGCCAGCACCATATCTGCCTGTTTTACACCCGCAGATTCCAAGACACTGCAGGAAGACCCACTTCCACGTACAACCTGCACATCCAGGATATCCTCAACAATCTTTTGCCTTTCAGGTTCCTGTTCAATCACAACTACATCATGATCTTCTCCAGACAGCATTTGTGCCATACTGAATCCAACTTTTCCTGCACCAATAATTATTGTTTTCATTTCTCATCCCTGCCTAGACATTAAATCTAAAGTGAACAATGTCCCCATCCTTAACAACATATTCTTTACCTTCCAGACGAAACAATCCTTTTTCCTTCAGAGCAACAGTAGTTTTATACTCCAGGAAATCATTATAATCGATAACCTCCGCTCTAATAAACCCTCTTTCAATATCTGAATGGATTTTTCCAGCTGCGTTCTTTGCAATCGCTCCCTCTTCGATGGTCCAGGCTTTTACTTCGTCTTCCCCAACAGTAAAAAAGGAAATCAACTCTAATCGAGTATACATGCTGTGGGTGATTTTTACCAAACCAGTTTCTGTAATCCCCAGGTCAGAAAGGAATTCTTCCTTTTCGTCATTTTCCAGTTCCGCGATCTCTCGTTCAATGCTGGCACACACTTCGACTACGGGTATTTCTTGTTCCTTACAATAGGCTTCCACCTCTGTCTTTTGAGTATAACTCCCACTCGAAATATCATCTTCATTCACATTAACACAGATCAACATTGGTTTGGTCGTTAGAAATTGGTACGTCATCATAATCGCTTCCTCCTCCTGATCAAGGTCAACGGAGGATAACGGTTTTTCTTCATTGAGCGCATCCCGGAAGCGTTCCAGAAGCTGTAGTTCTTTTTCTTGCTGGGTTTTCTTCTTACTTTTATGGATGCGCTCGATTCTCTTTTCAATCAGATCCATATCAGCAATAAGCAACTCTGTGGCTATGTTTTCAATATCCCGTACGGGTTTGATTTCATCATAAATGTAAGGGGCCACATCATTATCAAAAGCTCTCACTACATGTAACAGCGCATCTGCCTTACGAACAGCATCCAAAAACATGATGGATCCTTTCTCTGATCCTGGCATCAAACCAGGAATATCAACCAATTCCAACTGCGCATAGGCTGTCTTTTTTGGCTTATAAATAGAACACAGATAGTCTATTCGCTTATCTGGAATTCGGGCAATCGCTGTATTCGTTTTACCCTGATTTGCTGCTTTTTCCTTGGAGTTAGTTAATAACTCAAAAATAGTCGTTTTGCCAACCGTCGGCATTCCAATTATTCCTAACTGCATCTCATTCTATCCTTTCAAACACTTTATTTTATAACATCCTCTGCTGTTATTGTTGATAAAACCATCAAACAGCATCCAACCAAACTTATCTTATATTATCTCATAGTACAAAAGAAAGAACACGGCCAAAAATAAATACCGTGTTCTTCCGTCTTCGTGAATAAAAACCGGTTTCTATTTCACAGGCTAACCTCTGATATAGCCAAAATCAGAAAAATTCCAGTAACGGCTAAACCAATTAATAGCATAATATATGCCCCCGAGGGACTAAACTGAAAAAGCCGTGAGGCATTCGCCATATTAAAGAAGAACAGTGCAATCGCCAGTACAAGTAAAAGAATGATAAACCGTGGTGCACCCGATCCAGGAAAAAATAAAGCAACATACATAGCAAAAGCAGTTAAAAAGATGATATTCAGTTTATGGTACAAATTATAAAAACGGTCTTTATTAATATTGGTTCCTTTTTCTTCAATTGGAATCTCATCCATATTCACAATTTGAACCTCTTTAGCAGTCTTTTGTGCAATCACTTCTGCCAGATTATCATCCTCCGGTGTCAAGCCGAAGAACCCCTTCTGGGTTTTCAAATAGAGAAAACCATTGTCTGTTTTTGTTCCATACATTCTCACCGGACCCAATGCTTTGATAGAATACAACCCAATGATGTATCCAGGCCAACTGGCACCTAAAAACGGGTATAAATTGGTAGTTCCTTTAATGCGAACAATCTCTGTCACCTCATCCCAGACAACTTTTTTTCGCTGAACACCCCAGCGAATTGTAAAGCAATCGTCTGTTACAGCATAAGACAGATTAAAAGCTCCAATCATCAGATAAACATAAACAACCAGGAATAGATAGGTAGGAATATATAGCATTATCTTCAATGCTTCATCGTCGGACCCTAGTGAAAAATTAATTCCCCATATGACAAAGCCAAAAACAAGAATGCCTGCCATCAATCCAAACCATTCCCCATACGCCCTTTTAGTATGGTATCTCATCCATTCTCCTCCTTTTTCCCGGCTCTGCTTTCCCTTTAATAATAAGTATAAAAACCTTTACCACTTTTTTTACCATAATAACCAGCTCGAACTAATGTAGAGAACAAGGTATGCGGCCGATATTTTGTATCTTTATATTCATTATAAAAGACTAATAATACAGCGTACAGCGCATCAAGGCCATAACTATCCGCCAGCTCCAAAGGTCCCTGGAGCATTCCGGCACCTAATTTCATAGCCGTATCGATAGATTCTGCACTCGCTGTTCCCTCGCCAAGAACGGTAATCGCTTCATTTATGTAGAGCACCAAAATCCGATTTACAATAAAACCAGGACTATCACGATTTACAACAACATATTCTTTGCCCATCTGCTTTATGCACTGCTGCGCTAGTTCAACGGTTTGATCTGATGTCTCAATTCCTTTTACAAGTTCCACCAACTGCAGATTGGGTATTGGGTTTAAAAAATGCATCCCCATCACCCTATCTTTACGATTGGTTGCACTTGCAATCTCCGTAATAGACAGAGATGATGTATTCGTTGCCAGGATCGTATGCTCTGGACAAATTACATCTAATTCTGCAAAAATCTGTTTTTTAACAGCCATATTTTCAACGACTGCTTCAATCACTAGATCAGCCTCTGCTACCTCGGCCAGATCAATCGTCCCATGAATACGTTCAAAAATCTCTGCTTTGGTTTTTTCATCAAGCATGCCTTTATTAATCTGTTTATTCAATTCCAACTCAATGGTCTTCATTCCATCCTTCACAGGCGACATTTGGATATCCCGCAGAATAACAGAATAACCCGCCTGTGCCGCAACCAGCGCAATACTCGCTCCCATCAAGCCAGCACCGAGTACAGCAATCTTTTTCACCTTTGAACCCCTCCTAATATATCTGTTTATCTATCTGTTGACTTATTGATTCCCAAAACTTATCCCAATTGCCCGCGCTGTATGAACAATTTCACTTTCTGGATCAACCTTCTTTAGAGTTTCAATGGCATCCAAAATAGGAACAGGGACAATGTCGCTTCCGTGAAGACTAACCATACACCCAAAATGCCCTGCTGTAAATGTTTCAACTGCAGCAACACCATAACGAGTCGAGAGAATTCGATCATAGGGTATGGGGTACCCCCCTCTTTGTAAATGTCCCAGGACTGTTACACGGCTTTCTATACCCGTAAGATCTTCAATATCCTGTGCCAGTTTATTCCCTACTCCGCCTAATCGAATCTGATCATGGCTGTTCGGAACCAGCTTTTGAACGACCATTTCACCATCCTGTGGCGTGGCCCCTTCAGCCACTACAATAATACTAAATTTCTTTCCCTGATCATAGCGCTGCATGATCTTTTTTGAAACGCTTTCGACAGTATACGGTATTTCCGGAATGAGAATGACATCAGCACCACCTGACAGACCAGCATGTAAACTAATCCATCCCGCATACCGTCCCATTACCTCCAGAATCATGACTCGGTGATGGGATTCAGCCGTTGTATGCAGCCTATCCAACGCCTCCGAAGCAGTATCAACAGCTGTATTAAAACCAAACGTTACATCTGTTGCCGACAGATCGTTGTCAATCGTTTTGGGAACACCTACTACGTTGATCCCTTTTTTAAAAAAATGATTGGCAATATGAAGGCTTCCATCCCCACCAATAACGATCAGGCCTTCGAGGCCAAGGTCCTTCATGTTTTGGATAGCACGATCAGATTCATCAGTGAATACTTCTTGTCCATCCTTTATACTTAAAAAATGGAATGGATCATCTCGGTTACTGCTTCCCAAAATCGTTCCACCTGTATGCCCTATGCCAGATACCGTTTTCAATTCAAGTGGAATATATCGATTTTCTACCAGTCCCTTAAAGCCGTCAAGAAATCCAAATACCTCCATGCCATGAAGGTTAATGGCTGATTTCGTCACCGCGCGAATGACTGCATTCAATCCTGGGCAATCACCGCCACCTGTAAGAACACCTATTCTCCCTTTCGCTGTCATATATGAATAACCCCCTTCGTTTCATCATTAAACGATAATACTCGTAAAGAGAAGGTGGGCTTCCCCACCTTTGGTTTATTCGGCAATTATTTCCTTATTCCTTTTCTCTTAAGTTTTTTCCTTGCACCATCGTCTTTTATTCATATTAGCACTGAGCGCAATAGAATTAAATAATATTTTGTATCGTGCTTACAATTACTTCCTTAAGCTCTGATCGCTGTTACAAAATAGCCCTACACATGGATGGTTATTATAACATAATGTCATCATTCTCAATCAGACAAATTCGCATCATCCTCTGCAAATGTGATTATAGCTTCTCTATCATGTACAGGTTTCCCAAAACCAGCCAGATACATAGCATATTCAAGTGGACGGCGAAAGGTATTTTTTACAATAGATTGAGACATTTCCGTTTCAGTCGTTTTACGTGGTTTTGAATTCACCTCTATTAGATACAAATTAAAAGATATATCAATCCCGATATCCAATCCCAATTCACCATACAAATCCCCGCTGTATTTCTCAAGGGTATCAGCTACATTCTTACAGAGACATTGTAGTTCATTACTTTTTTCTTCAATCAGGCTTGCATTACCAGAGAATAATTTACGAAATACCTTTTTAGTCGTTTCCGCCTGCCCACCCCTGCTAAGATTAGCCACACTGCTCCCGCGTGGTGCGACTCTAACGAATTTTTTACTGATCTTCCATTCGCCGCTCATATTCTTCTGGTAGATGATGCGTATATCAAATGGAGAGTTCTTATACGTGCAAAGATTTAACCCCTGCTGAACAATATAGCTTTTACCTTCTCTTGCCTTTTTTATGTTTGCCATTAACTTCAGTGGGGTATTTGCAGATCCTCTGGTGCGCCCTTTCTTGTAAATAACATAGTTCATCTTCCCGCTGTCTTTTATATCCACTTTAATAATGCCATTCCCCAGACTTCCATTGGACGGTTTCAGGTAAAGTGTGGCATATTTTTTTGTCATTTCCTCCAGGTTAGCACTTGAAAGGAGCATTGTTTCAGGTAAATAAGGCCATAGTGCTTTATTATTGGTCAACAGTGAGTGCACCTTCCATTTGTTCAAAAAGGCCGGATTAAAATAGTGTAAATAAGATTGTGCTTTGAGTTTTTTCTTAACATATTGTGTACGTGCCTTTGCTTCGCCTGACCTACTCGGAATGCGATCATATACAACATCAGGCAGCGGATAAACAGCAGACACCCACGTTCCCTTTTCCCGATTTATTTCACGGTAATTATATCCCCTGACTGTTCGATTCGCCCAGTTCACAGAAGAGGGTGTGAAAATAAATGTCTGGGCAGGCAGCGTCCGACTAATTTTGCTCAGGTAAATCAATTCCGCCTGATAACTACGGGAATCAAATTCTTCCTGTCGGGGCAAATAGCTTGCCAGTATTCCTATTGTAGGGCCTATATGGATCAACGCGTTTTCTCGATCATAGCGGATTTGCAGACGCCTGCTGCGTGTTTTGATCAACAGGGTCCGAGCTAATAGAGGCGATAAAAGGTAGTGGTACCGTGTGGATGATCGAATCACCAATCTCGTGTTAACAAGCCGACCACCCACCCGCACTTTTATGCGTTTTTCGTCGGGAATACCCATTTTTTCAGCCAGGAGATTGGATACATATATCTGCCCGATTATATTCATACCATGTCCTTTCTACCGGCTAAAGCCCGCCAGATACCTAGCGTACTTCATAGGCTTTTCAACAGATGCCATGCGCGTTTTTTTCTCCCCAATTAATGAAAATACTTGTCGCGCTGGCCGCAAATTAGCTTCAATAAACCATATTCTCCCATCCCTGTCTATGCCTATATCGATTCCCATTTCGCCAATTTTTTCATATTTATTTTCTAGTTCCTCGGCCATTAATAGAGCTACCTGGTTGAGTTCTTCTAAAATTTGATCACGTTGTTCTGGCTCTGGAAACGCCTGCAAAAGAACACTTTCGACCTTGCGTCCCTTCCCACCAGAAGAAATATTACTGGTTATTGATCCGTTTCTGCCAACACGACATGCCTTTCCAGTAACGCAAAAACGTCCACTCTCATCCTTTTGCACCAGTACTCTAACGTCGATAATGTTGCCCTGACTGCGTATTAGATTAATCCTTTGCTGAACAATATAACTTTTTCGTCCCATAACCCTGTGAAGGTTTCTCTGCAAATCGTGAAGGGTTGCTGCAGTCCCTCGATAGGTCTGATTATTCATCTGATACTGATATTCATAACTCCGGTTATTTTTTTTCTTTACCACCCGCACAATATTCTTTCCCTGAGACCCTGACACCGGTTTCATATACACTGCATGATAGCGCTTTATCATACGATCAACCTGTTGAAAACTATTAACCAGACGCGTATCAGGAATATATTTAATTAGTTCTTCATTCTGCGAAAGAATTTTGTAAGTCTGCCACTTTCCAACCAGAGGAGGGTTAATAAACCTGGCACCCATGCTTTCTAATCTGGAGCGAATGCGCAACTTGGGAGGAGAATATCCTGCTTCACGAGGATAGATTACATCTGGTATAGGAAAGGTTCCTTTCACCCATCCTTTTTGCGTGTATCGGTAACCGCTGATGGTTTTTCGATGATAATTTATGCTGTTCGGACCAAAAGCAAAACACAATTCTCCCATCTTCTGCCCGGCTGTCAGAACCTGACTGATAAAATAGCTCTGACCTCCAAATGGACGGTCTTTATCATTAAACAGATCAGCCATAACGCCAACAACCGGTCCCAGATGCACCCCCATCTCATCACGATAGATCCCATACTTCTTGCCCGGCAAAAATTTCATCGTTTTGAACATTCCAGGATTTAATACCATCTGCTGTTTTCTGCTTGAAGACTGGTTGATCACCACTTTACATTCCACAGAACTACAGCCAACAAATAAAGCAACGACTTCTCCATTATTGATTGTCAAGTGTTTTGCCAGGCTTTCTCCTAATCGGAGTTGTGATCCTCTCAACCTGGAATCCCTTACAGGCGTAACAAAATATGGTTCATCCATTTATTCATCTCCACTTCAGACATTTTGTACTGCTATCATATGTACTTTGGGTCCCGCTTGTTAACACAATGCTTCAAAAGGTTATTACCTTGATTTCTTGTATTTCATAACAATTCTCGATAAAATAGATGAATTGGAGGGATCATAAACATGATATTAATAAGCGCTTGTTTGTGCGGCATACGTTGCAAATACAATCAGGAGGATAACGCACATCCGGTTTTCGTTACACTCCTAAAAGAAGGGAAAGCACTGCCTGTTTGCCCTGAACAACTAGGCGGTCTCCCAACTCCCCGTGTTGCCAGTGAAATCCTCAATGGCACCGGTAACGATGTACTGAATAGACATGCAGAGGTCATAACCAGGGAAGGTCAAACGGTAACCAAAGAGTTTATACTGGGCGCAGAAGAAGCCCTTAAAATTGCTCAGATAACGGGTATGAAAAAGGCCGTGTTAAAGAGTCGCAGTCCATCCTGTGGAGTAAATAGAATCTATGACGGAACCTTTCAATCAAAAATCATTTCCGGGGATGGTGTTGCTGCTGCCTTACTTCGCAAGAATGGGATTGAGGTCATCAGCGATCAGGAATTCCTGCAAGAGAAGGGAGAAACCATACAATGAAAGCAATAAGTCTCTTTTCCGGCGGCCTGGATTCGCAACTTGCGGTATGTTTGATGAAAGAACAAGGCATAGAGATCATTGGCATAAATTTTACAACGCCTTTCTTTGGAGCTGAAGAGTCAACGATTAAAGCCGCTAAGGATCTCGATATTGAACTGACAACCATTCATTTGGGTGAAGAATATCTGAAAGTCTTAAAAAATCCGGTCTACGGTTACGGCAAAAACATGAATCCCTGTATTGATTGTCATGCCTTTATGCAAAAAAAAGCAGTCCAATACATGAAGGAAATCGGCGCGAGTTTTTTAATCAGCGGAGAGGTTGTTGGACAACGTCCAATGAGTCAAACGTTTTCATCTCTCAACGCAGTGGATAAACTGGCAGGTATAAAAGGCATCATGGTGCGTCCTCTGTCAGCCAAACTTCTAACGCCTACGATTGCCGAAGAAAATGGATGGATTGATCGGGATAAAATGCTAGACATCAGTGGACGAACCCGAAACTGGCAGATGGAACTGGCAGAACATTATGGGCTGAAGGATTATCCAACGCCCGCTGGAGGATGCCTGTTAACCCAGCAGAATTATTCCAAACGACTTAAAACTTATCTGGAAGCTTTTCCGATGGCCGCTGCCAACGATTTGTATATTCTGCGATATGGACGGCATTTTTATCTGGAGGAAAATCTTCTATTGATGATTGGCAGAAATCAGGCAGAAAACCAAGCATTGGTTAAGAACGCCAGATCCGGGGATTTATTCATGAAGATCCTTGACCGCCCGGGTCCCACATCGATCGTAAGAACCAGACAAGACCTATCGGAAGATGACCTTATAAAGGCAGCACAAATCACTGCTCGTTATGGCGATACACAAGACTGTGACAGCGTGAACGTTAAGGTCTACAAAAACAAAGAGGATATTATAAACATCTTAAAGGTTACGCCCTTAAAACCAAACGAAACCCCTCAGCCTATATAAAGTGAAAGGGATGAACAAAATTGTTCATCCCTTTTTATTATAATTTGATAAATCAGAGAATAAACACGGATTATTCTAATTCCAATAGGTTGAATAGACACGGACTAACGCGGACCTTTAAGACTTTCGCAGACTTTTTTTATTTAAACGTAGAGAAAGCTTTCGAGGCAAGACTCCATATGTTACCTAAATTTAGGTCCGCGGAGGTCCTGAAAGTCCGCGTTAGTCCGCGTTCAATCAAAAAATCATAGTAAATCATAAAAATCAGCATACATTCAAAACCTATTTTGTTAGTAATCTTATTTAAATATTCCAGGATCAATCACCCTAAACATCGCTTCATAGCCTTCGACAGTCGGGTGCCCGCCATCAGGCAGGAGAATATCGGTTTTAACTTCCCCCGACTCATCATAAAATGCGCTGCAAAAGTCGATCACCGGATAGCCTTTTTCAGTTGCATACTCCCTCATCCACTTGCGAATCCGCCAGAGCATACGTTCAAACTCGGACTCATCAACTGCAGTCGGCAGTCCCAGAATCACCCGGATATCATTTTCCTCCGCCCGTTTGCAGATCGTGGTCAGATTGATGATGATTCGATCATACGACACCCGAAGAAACACATCATTAATGCCTCCCATTACAATAAGATGGGTCGGTTTATAGGCAAGCACTGAACGATCAAAACGACGCAGCATCTGGCCGGTGGTATCCCCGTTCACACCCTCATTGATGAGAGGAAGCCCCATCAGTTCCCCCAGCATGCTCACCCAGGAGTATTTTGTTCCATGCGGGTAGCCCCAGGTAATGCTATCCCCCAGACACATAATTTTCATCTGTTGATTAACCATGTTACCCCTCTTTTTTTTGAACCCCCGCGTGTTGAAACCCCGCGTGCCAGGCACCAACTTATCAACTTATTCAAGAAATGT
>JAYEHK010000096.1:0-15397 GCA_034659475.1 Bacillota bacterium
ATTCTTTTCAAACAGGGGTTCCAATTCTTCAAGCACTACAAAAAATGGTTCATTAATCCACATCCATCCTCCAGTCAAAGGAAGTAACCTGCAAAGGATAATCATTCCCGGCACAACATAATCGTGGATATCATCCCCGAAGTGCCCAACGATTTTATGATGCTCACCTGTAAAATAGTCCACAAACACCAGTTCCTTATTTTTAAAAGGAAAAATTCTATAAATTCCGACAAAGCTCATCATCATTTGTAGCGCTGCTTCCCTCAAATATGGAGGAAAGCGACTGGCCTGCTTTTCCCATAGTTGATTGGCTACACTATTTCCCTCTGTATGACCATCATCCAACAGAAAATGATCCCTAAAAAATGCTCTATAGACCTTTTTCCTGAAATCATCCCAAAAGTAAGCATACTGATTCACTTGGTCATAGTAAGCACAATAGACCTCTTGTTCCCGTTCGTTCCATTGGTCTTCCATCATATAAGCATATGCATTCATATACTGAACAATCTCATCATAGGTCTGAATCATACGGTGAAAATTCAAATCTGCCCACATTGGGTATTCCTGAACAGCCAGATTAAAATCAAGCGGAAAACGTTGAAAATGTCCGGCAATAAGATATGCATTCTTACTTACAATTAAGGTTGATAATCCGAATTCCCGTGCCACATTCCCGTCATCATAGTTTTTTTCCGGCTGATCCGAGAAAGTGCGCTCCAACGCCTCAATCCAATAAGTCAAACGAGAAACACAAGGATAATATACGGTAGTAAATTCATTCCACATATATAACAGCCACGCTAACCGTTCTTCATTCCCATGTTGAGAAAAAAACCGATCAAAAATAACGATGGCAACCTGTACATAACCATCATTCAACCAATTGTAAGATGTAATATAGGGACTGAGGCGCTGTTGAGCGCGATGTTTTTCCACCTTAAGAGCAATTGCTTCAGGCCGAAGAAGTTCCTTATAGGGTTTGTTTTTTTCTACACCTAATTTATTGCGTATGACTGATGTGGGGTAGTAGTATTCGCCTCTGCTTCCGGCCCTAATTTCCATTATCTCTAAATCATTTAGCATTCCCTCCAGCAAAACCCTTCCCCGAATATCCTGTAGAGCCTCCACAGGGGTAAGATCTTCCAAAGCCGGATGAGGAAGTGTCAGCCATTCTTCCAAATGTCTATCAAAAAGAATCTCCGTCTGTATTTCTTCCGTTTGTTCTTCGTCCTCGGTTACAACCCCATATATCCACACATCTTCCATTTCACCATTATCCCATTTATACCCCAGCATATTACTTAATTCATTTATCGCTAAACAAAGGTCTTCACTATCTTCGGCAGAAACAATGAGCAGATTTCTCTCTAGATACAACCTTTTAAACCTGTCTTCTTCCTGGTTCCAGGTGAATTTCAACAACGGTTCATTGGGATCAATTAAACAAAAAAAAGAGTTATGAAAAATTTGTTCAATTACATTTTTTCTATCTATCTCATTTAATCTAAAACTCCTTGTTTTCACCTGATTCTTTTTAATGCCATTCAATAAATCCATCACAAAACTGCAAATTGTGTGCCCTTGCTCTCTTAAAAAAGCCTGAATATCATCTTCTTTTTCATAAATCCGTATTGAATTAATTTCTTCATAAAGATACCCTTTTTGTTCGGAATAAACGAACACCGGGTTTCCAGTTATAATAGGCACACCATTAATAATTATAATACGGGATAACAACAGACTGCCTTCCTCCACAAGACGGGTAACAGATCCAAAATCACGTTCAAGTATGCTTTCCTCATTCGTAAATATATCCCGAATCGCCACAGTGTTAGTCTGAACCCACAGGACTTGATAAATTGAAAGGTGCGAATTTTTAAGACTGGTGTATAATGACTTCTCCTGCTGCGTAATAGCATCTTCATTCTCTGCCAAATAGAAATCAATCAATGGAGATACATCCTTAAATGGACGATAATCAACCACATACCATTCCCAGAACACTGGGATAAACTGTTGCGTGACTTCCTGCGCCTGCGATGCAGCCAGGAATTTCGCCCTCGCTTTCACATCCCAGTTCACAAAATATCTTTTAGCATACTTCAATAAATCACCAATACACTTTTCTATCAGTGCACCATAATGACTCCGTTTACCTCGATGAAAATATAGCAGTTGAAAACCGTTTACACGCCCGCAACATTGTCCATACTCTTTTCCACTTCCACAAGGACACGGCTCATGCAACGGTAATTTATTCATTATTCACCCTCCTAAAAGTTAATTAGATACTTTTATGTAAATATATGTGTATCTATTTATTACTATTTTAATAGAAGTCTGCTTAATTATCTACGTTTCTTTTTCGAATATTCCGAATACCAATTTCATTATATTCTTACCCCTTTTTAAAATTAGAACCATATTAAAAGCGATTATCAGGCACTTAATAGTATCTATAAAAATAAGATGATAAAAAGAGCAAACGGAGGCCTTATCCAATGATATATTTGAGCAGATTATTACGGTTGTATCCTATATTGATGCAAGGACCAGATGTTCTTGAAATTCAGCAAAGACTCTTAAAACTAGGTTACACTCCCGGTATCCCAGACGGAATCGTTGGGCCAATAACTATGAAAACCATTAACTTCGCACATGATATTCAGAACAATAATACCCAGCCATGATAAAACCGCCAAAATTCTTCTCATTAAATTATTGACAGCACAACCCCGACGGTGTTATTATTTAGGAGTTCGGGGCGTGGCGCAGCTTGGTAGCGCGACTGGTTTGGGACCAGTAGGTCGCATGTTCGAATCATGTCGCCCCGACCAGTAAGAATAAAGTACCCGCGCAGAATGCGCGGGTTTTTTGTTTTCTGCATTTTTGTTAAAAATGACACAGGGGAACGTTTTTGCTCACCTTATTCATAAAGAGATTCTATTTCATCCTGGTATTTTTCCTTAATAACTTTCATTTTTAGTTTCATGGATGCTGTCACTTCACCATTTTCTTCTGTCAAACGCCGTGGTAATATTCTAAAGCGTTTAATTTGTTCGTAAGTTTCCAACTGTTCATTCACCTTATCAATCTCCTTCTGGAGCGCCTCCTTTAAAAAGGGATTGTTAGCTACTTCTTGTCCCACTTCTAAGATGGCTTGTGTTCCATTTATCACACATGTTTTTATTTTTGTTTCATCATAAGGAACAGCTGACTGTTTAAGCACAGTGAGTATGACATCATAATTCGGTACAACCAATGCCGCAATATATTTGCGATCCTGCCCGACCACAACAATTTGTTCGATTAACCCCCTGCTGTCACAAAGAGACTCGATACGAGATACCGGTACATTCTTACCTGTATCCAGGATGATAAGTGTCTTTTTTCTGTCAACGACTCTTATATACCCACAATGAGATACCTCTCCGATATCACCCGTGCGGAAATAGCCGTCTGGCGTAAAGCTTTCTTTGGTTGCAGCCTCGTTTTTATAATACTCGGTAATAATACCGACACCTCTTAGCAGTATCTCCCCATCCTCATCGAGCTTAAAATCAACACCAGGATTCACCTGCGATGTCCAACCAGGAAGAGATGCACTGGGCGTTGAATTCGTTACACCTGCAGCAGTTTCAGTGAGTCCATAACCAAAGCCTACAAAAAAGCCTATCCCAATCAGTTTTCGATGTAGAACCGGATCAAGTGCGGCACCTCCGCAGTTCATCTCCTTCATACGTCCGCCAAAGAAATGGTGAATACGCCAGAACACCATATTATAAGCTTTAATCCACTCTTGTTGCAGTTCTCCGCTCACCTGTTCAGGAATCGGAATGTTCGTATTAATGCAACCGTCCTCATTTTCAATAGCATCGGTAGCACGCATGGCCACATCCATGGCCCAATCCCATAATTTCTTCCCTTCTTCAGTCTGACTAAAGGCCCTTTCAATCCCTAATAATAACCTGGACAGCAAACGGGGCACAAACATTTGGAAGGTCGGGCGAATGGTCTGATAATCACTGGGTAGCGTTGCAACTGATTCTGCAAAACCGAGCAACCCGCCAAAAGCAATGGAAGTATAATACGTATGACACTTTTCTACAATATGAGATAGAGGGAGAACGCACATGAATACAGAGTCGCTGCAGCAAACATGTCCACAATTGAAGTAATGTTTCGCAGAACGGCTGCAACCATAACAGATATTTTTGTGGGAATGCATGACACCCTTAAGATCTCCTGTGGTTCCAGATGTATAGACCATCGCGGCCGGATCACTACCACGCAAAGCAGAAATACGAGTCTTTATTTCAGGAAGAAGTTCAGCTCTGGACGCCTCTCCCAAGTCGATCAATTCCCAAAGCCCCCATATATCTTTCCCGTTTCCTTTAAAACCTTTTTGCATGCAAACCAGATGTTGCAGGGATGGACAATGCTCACGCATAACAACCATTTCAAACAAGCTATCTGGTTTATCTACAAAGAGCAACTTCAGTTCCGAGTGATTAATAATAATCTCGGTTTCGCGCTGGGACATGGTCGCATGAAATGACGTGGTACCACACCCTACCACCAAGCTAGCCAGATCAGCCCAGGTCCACTCCGCACAGGTTTTGGCTTTGATTCCCGTTAGTTCACCCGGCTGCAAGCCTAATTGGAGCAATCCAATTGCAAGGTTTTCAACACGAAATACCAGATCGGTGTACGTTAGGGTTTTCCATTCTCCTGCTTCTTTAAACATCTGAGCAAGTCTGCCACCAAAGATTGCCTGGGTAGTATAAAGCATTTGTGGAACCGTATGAATCTGTTCGTCAAATTGAACCAGTAAGCAACCCTGTTGAAATAATTCAGTGTTTTCCCTCCTGGTATTAAAATCGTCCTTAAACACTGACACTACCGGATTTTCGCCCTTATACATAATACCCCCCCTTAAAAATAAATAGATACTCATGAAACCATATCCTCGCCAAACAAAACAATTTTATCACAAAAATTATTTCTATTAGTGATACAGTAACAGCATTTATATTATTTTGTAATTATACCACAGGGTATTTGTAATATCATGTCATTCGATGTCATGGATCACATATTGTTCAATAATTTTGTGTTTTTTTGCTGAAGACCATAATAACACAAATTTTATTTACGCTATGCGCCTAAGAAGGTAAAAATCACTTCCAACATAACAAAAAGATATCCCTGTTTCCATCTGATAACGAACGTTATAACCGCAGAAGCTAAACTCTTGTGGTGTTCTTTTGTCATCTTTTATGAAAAAAGGATTCCTTCCTCTTTTTTAGGGTTTACTGCTTTACGAAAAACCCTTACGACTTCTGGATCAAACTGGCTACCTGCTCCTTCAGCTAGTTCCTGAATCGCACATTGGTGGGACATGGCTTTACGATAAGGTCGATCACTAACTATTGCATCATATGCATCAACCACGGAGAGTATTCGACATTCCACGGGGATTTCTTCTCCTTTCAAACCGATCGGGTACCCCGTTCCATCCCATCGCTCATGGTGTTTCAGAATCCAATCAGCAATATAGAACAGGTCATCAGCCGCCCTGGCAATCCGGAACCCGATTTCAGAATGTTTTTTCATTTCCTCATATTCAACTACGGTAAGTTTCCCTGGCTTATTGAGAATGCCATCGGCTATACCTACTTTGCCAATATCGTGAAAACGTGCTAACAAAAGCAGGTTTTGCTTCTGCTGCTCGTTAAAGTCAAGGGCCTCCCCCACACGGATAATTAAATCCTGCATTCGATCTGTATGTTCATCGGTTATCCGATCCCTCGCTTCAAGCATTTTGCCCATGACCTCTACGATACTTCTGCGCCCACTCTGTTGATGAAACAGTTTTTGCCGGCACATATTCTGCTCCGCCTGTTTAAATATTTCGTTCATACGCACCTCTGATGTTTCACGAACACTATATCCCATTGAAACACTAAAAGGCATTAGCACGTTTTTATTGTATTCCAGCGCCCTTGATTTCAAACTTTCATACACTTCATTGGCTCGTTTTTCCCCATATCCAGGTAAAACAATCGCAAATTCATCTCCACCTATCCGAAAAAGTTCTCCATCTCTTAGACTATTTTCCATTATACGTGCCCAGTTAAATAAGCATTCATCGCCTACAGAAACGCCCAAACTATCATTAACTCGTTTTAATCCATCCAAATCACAAATGATGAGAGCTACAGGCAATACGTCAGCTTCTTCGTCCAACTTCTGCAGCTGCATTTCAAACTGAATTCGATTGAAAAGACCCGTCAAACCATCATGTTCGGCAAGAAACGTCAGCTGTTTTTCCAGTTCCTCATTACGCCCTTGCAATGCCTTTAAATCATTTTGCAACTCCACCTGTTTGCTGGCATCCTCAACAACACCGATAATTCCGGCCTGCACCCCTTCATTCCCATTGTTGGGGGAGAAGCGGACAGACAGGTTAAGCTTGCGCCTTGTCGATAACACCTCGCACTCTCCATTGTAGGTAGAGGGTCTGCCTTTAAGGGCTTCTTTTATTGTATCCGCCACTGCCAGGTTTGGACTCTCCAACACGTTTTTACCCAGCATATTTTCCAAAGACAAACCGCTTTCCCTGACAATCCAGTCATTACAGTCCAGAATTCGTCCCTCAGAATCGATACTTATTAATCCAACCGGTACATTTTGAAAAAATTGACGGTAGGTTGCATTATACTGACAGGACATTTGCTTGAGCGTATCCGCTTCTTCCCGCTCTAACATAAAGTCCATCCATTTAGCACCTGTATTTGAAGGTTTGCGCCAAGCACCCAATAACCTTTTTTGAAGCCGTGTAATCGCTGTTCCCCCCTTTGCTCGAATGATTATTAGTAAGAATACCAAACCTGAACGTTGCCCTATAGAATAGGAATCAAAAGGAGAGGGTTTTAACCCTTATTTTTTTGTTATTTCGCTTTCCTACATAAAAACTCCTGCCCGTTTTCTACCGCCATGCAACATTTTTATATAAAATATCCCAATAGGTAATTATTTGTCAAACATAACCATTCTGCAAATGACTGCCCAAAAAAATTTGTCTCTTGATTGTTTGGATCTGTCCCTAAAGTATTGACATAAAATTTTTATATCGCAGATCATTTGCTTTGATTTCCGCATCCTATATAATGGTACGCAGAAGTGATTGATGCACAGGAGGTCCCCAAAATGAACAAACAAGCCATATCCAGGCCAATTTGTCTGGTAACAGGTAGCAGTCGTGGAATTGGAGCAGCAATTGTAAACGAGTTGTCAAAATCTGGAATAGCTATGGTTATTAATTACCGCTCGTCAAAGGAAAGCGCTCATAAACTAGCTGAAGAATGCAGGGCATCCGGAGGAAACCCACTGCTTGTACAGGCAGATATCCGCTATTCAGAAGAGGTAGACAGGATGTTTAAAGTAATCGAAACAGAACGGGGAAAAGTAGACCTTCTGGTTAACAATGCCGGTGTAGATCTGCGCGCACTTGTTACGGAAACCACCGATGATGAATGGCAAAAAGTAATGGATACTAATCTCAAGGGTCCTTTTTTGTGCTGCCGGCGGGCACTGCCTCATATGATCCGGCAGCACTACGGCCGAATCATCAATATCGCCTCTGTATGGGGGCTGCGTGGCGCATCATACGAATCTGTCTATGCTGCTTCCAAAGGTGGCCTTATTGCCCTCACCCGGTCACTGGCCAGAGAGGTCGGTAATGCAGGAATAACTGTAAATGCGTTGGCCCCTGGGCCCATTGAAACAGATATGCTGACCGGGGAATTAGATGTTGAGGAAAAACAGGTCCTGATTGAGGAAATACCGGTCTCCCGTCTGGGGCGTCCGCAGGAAATCGCGTCCGCCTGTCGCTACCTTTGTTCAGAAGAGGCAGCCTTTATAAATGGTCAAGTTTTGGTCATCGACGGAGGTTGGACCGTCTGAATCATTTCGATGACTCTGCTTATCCTGATTCATTATCCTATAGATATTCACAACTCGATTCACTTGTTGTAAGTTGAATTGTACGACTTGCTACGCTTTCTTACAGAAATAAGAAGCCGGGATCTATTCCCGGCTTCACTTCTCTGTTCAACAAGTATCTCTATGCTTTGTTTCTTAAATTTACACAGGGGCAAGATGAAAATAGGTTTTTGGTCCTACAACCCCATCTACTGCAATGGCAACTGACTTCTGCAAGTCTTTCACCGCTGTCTGCGTTACGATTCCAAACTTCCCATCCAAGATTCCATCATAAAACCCCTTGGCTTTCAAATTCTTTTGCAGGAAATACACATCATAGCCCTGATTGCGATCCGCTCTTGTTCTTTGTAGATACCGCCCTCCCATATACGTATAAAGGAACAATGCAAAATAGGTTTTTGGTCCAACAATCCCATCTTGAACCAATCCCCGGTCCTTCTGAAACAGTTTTACCGCCGCCTGCGTTTTGGAACCAAAAATACTATCTGCCGATCCACCCAGGGCCATCGCATATTTCATCGCAGTGCTGGCCAGACGGTTTTGCAATACCCATACATCGCGACTGGACATACCTTTCTTTAATGTGCGTGAACCAAATACAGGCGCACCAGAAGGCAAATAGACACTC
This sequence comes from Bacillota bacterium, assembly GCA_034659475.1. Lineage (GTDB taxonomy): Bacteria > Bacillota > Syntrophomonadia > Syntrophomonadales > Syntrophomonadaceae > JAYEHK01. Next base: position 8,639 of record JAYEHK010000096.1, read on the forward strand.
GTCTGCTGCCCAAAATATAGGAACGTATTTTTGCCAACAACGCCATCAACCGCAAGGCCAAAATATTCCTGGAATTTCCTCACTGCTTCCTCTGTATTAGGACCGAAAAATCCATCCGTAACCAGCGAAGGAGCACCTATAATAGGAAGGTGATTAAGCAAATACTGTAAGATCTCTACATCTGTGCCAGAACTATTTAGCCGTAAGACTCGACTCCCAAAATTGACATAAGCCAAAATTCGTGCCTCCTTTCCATTCAAACTCACTGTATTTTATGAAAGGAGCTAGCAAATGGTTACCACTGAAGGTTGTTATTTCCATATACAAGCCGGTTATGTTTGTTTCTACCTGCGTTGATTTTTAAAATGTTTTCCATTAAAAAACCCGTCACATTCAGTGACGGGTGCATGTCTCGTAAGTGAATAGTATCCATTTAACAACCCAATTTATTTAATACCTCTTTTTGATATCTATAATGATTTTCATATATTCTTGAATTAGTTACGTTCGCACGATATGTATTGGTAATATTATAAGTACCAGCCAGAGCATCTTTTAAGTTCTCGATATCGCCGTTTGCATATGCCGCAATAATACAATTTGTCAGGACAGCACCGCCTGCAATTTCTAATGTGATAGCCTCACTTCTCATAACATCTGCCTTTATTTGATTCCACAGATCATCGCTGCTTCCCCCCTCGGTAATGGTAAGTCTGTTGATTTCAATACCTGCATTTCGATAAGCATCTGTGATTTCCATGTACTCATAAGCAATTGCTTCCAGAACAGCTCTCCATAAAACAAACTGGTCCGTATCTAAAGTCATGTTCAGGAACGAACCTTTGACGTTTGAAAACTCACCATATCCGCCAGTTAAGTATGGTAAAAAGATCACCCCGTTGCACCCCGGTGCAACTTCTTCAGCTCCCTTGCTTAACCATTGATAATAACTGTCATCCTCCGCTTTTTGACAGATGTTATCCTTAAACCAGCGCAGTGCAAGACCTCCAGTCCTGACAAATCCCCAATAAAAATACGTATTTTCCAAAGTGCCGCTATTGAAAATAAGTTCGCTTCCTTTTTGGCTCAGTTCCGGAATAATTCCATTTGTAGAAACACAGAACATCGCACATGTCCCAGCAACATCCACAGCCTTATTGGCCTCAAGGATTCCGCTTCCCAGTATGGACTGCATGGTGTCACCTGCACCAGCACAAATTGGAATACCAACCGGACATCCTGTTTCCTGTGCCACTTCTTCCGATAAAACACCAATAATATCCCAGGGCCTTACAATTTTAGGCAGATAGCCTTTATCGATTCCCAGTATCGCAAGCTGCTCCTCAGACCATTCTTTTTCGTATACACGGTATCCAAGACCCCAACCCGACATTGCTCCCCAGTCAATAAAAGCATCTTTGCTATTTAATCCTGCAAGATTGAGCAAAATATAAGGAGCATTATGAACAAATTTCTCGCCTTTTTCCTGAAAAGCCTTATTATTGGCTAACAGCCATCTTGCCTGTAATGCAGGGAACATACAACTGGGATCAGCATTCCCCGTTTCTTCTCCCCATATATCCAGATCCATTTTTTTAAGTATTTCAGCATCATTCTGTGTTCTTGAATCCAAATAGTTTATATAAGGTGTGATGGCCTTGCCTCTTTCGTCTATACCGACAATTCCGCAGATAATTCCATCACCCATAATTGCTTTGATTAAGCCAGGATCTATTTGCATTTTTTCCAATTGTTGAATGCACTGTTTCATTCCCAGCTTGGTAAGTGCCAAATATTCGTCCGCATCCATCTCAACCCATCCCGGATGCGGAAATGTCAGGGTCGTCTGATTTGATGATTTCGCTATACATTGCATATTTTGATCGTATACAGCCACTTTTACGCTTTGCGTTCCTGCATCAAAACCCAGATAATATTTTTCCATCATTTACATCTCCTTCAAAACTTAAAACCACGGGGAAGTGGCCTCCTATGATTCCATAAGCCCCAAAACTTATCCTCTTATTCTTTCCCAAATGAGTCACATCCAATTATAATTGTATCCATTCTGATCACATATTCATATGCAAAAATTTATTTTTTGCTGCTTATGACGATGATTAAAATCATTGCCCCGCGTGTGGATCCAACGTTGAACCGGATGACCAATATTGTAAGGCGTGTGGTTTGTTTATCGGCAACAATCAATAAACCAATGGGAAGTACAAAAAACGCGCAGTAGGTACAAACTAACTATGCTATCCATCAAGATATCGGGATAGCTTAGTACTGTTATGTTGATTGATATTCAACTGCCAAACGGAAAACAACGGTATTCGTTAACATCATTCAGCAAAAAACCATGCATCATGTAATTTCTTAACAGCAGTTCCTATTTGTTCTTCCGTCATCGTTGCAAAACCCAATAAAATGCTTGGCGATTTTTCAATATCCTGTTTATCAAAATAATATTTATTGATCCCATGCACTTTTATTCCCTTTTGTAAGGCAGATGATACCAACTGGTTTTCTGTCATTCCGTTATTCACTTTGAACAGTAAATGTAAGCCGGCATCAGCACCCAATACTTGAATATTACAATTTAAATCGGTTAAATTTTTCACTAAGATTTCGCGCTTTCTCCGATAAATATTTCTCATTTTATTCAGGTGTCTTTCAAAATACCCATCCTGAATAAATTTAGATAGTATCTTTTGCTCTATAGTCGGAACAGGGCAAATTATAAACGAAAGATTCTCCACATATTTTTTCAAAAGATGATTGGGCAATACCATATAGCTAACTCTGATAGATGGAGATAGAGATTTTGAAAAAGCCCCCATATAGATGACTTTCTCATTGGAATCTAAACCTTGCATAGCAGGTATCGGTTTACCACTATATTTAAATTCACTGTCATAATCATCTTCCATAATATATCGTCCATTCGCTTCATTGGCCCAATTAAGAATCTGTACTCTTCTATTAATCGACATGATCTGTCCTGAAGGGAACTGATGTGCCGGAGTGATGCACAAAACATTCGCCTGGCTCTCTATGATTTCTTCCAGCACCATACCTCCTTCATCAATATTTAATGCTTTCAATTTTGCCTGATTGCTGGTAAATACTAAATTAAGCTTTTCATAACCGGGATTTTCAATACCATAAACAGTGTCCCTGCTGAATAATTGAATGAGTATTTGTATCAAAAATTCAGTACCGGAGCTTATTATTATTTGCTCAGCCGAGCAATTGACTCCCCTGGATTGATGTAAATAATCAGCAATGCTCTTGCGTAGGCAACTATGACCTTGTGAATCTCCAAGTTGCAGTAGTTCTAGATCATATTCATTAATAACTTCCCTGGTAAGTTTGCGCCAGGTGGTAAAAGGAAAGTTATGCGTGTCAACCCCATGATAAGAGAAATCATATTCAACCTCACGCTGATCTGGTTTTTGATTAATATCCCTGAATTCTTTATGTAAATCCAATTTTATAATATTATCGATTTTACAAACATAGAAACCCTTTCTTCCGATTGGCACAACATAACCCTCTTCAATTAATTGGTCATATGCCGCCTGGATCGTATTTTGACTGATTCCTAAATACGATGACAGCTTTCTCTTGGAGGGAAGCTTAGTATCATAACCTATCCTTCCTGACTGAATCTCTGATTTTATAAAAGAATACAACTGTTGATAAATGGGGATTCTACTCTCTGAATCAATTACAAATGTAAGCATATCCATTATAAAACTCCTTACACTGATACCATTAACTTTATGATTTCTGATACTTATGATCATATCAGATCTAAATTATAATACACAACAAGGAAATAATCACATTAAATTTACACGAGGAGCTGAACAAAATGAATGATCGCAGTCAATTGAACAAAAATTTGGCCCAAATGCTTAAGGGTGGAGTTATTATGGATGTAACAACGCCCGAACAGGCACGTATAGCTGAGGCAGCAGGCGCCTGTGCCGTTATGGCATTAGAAAGAATACCAGCTGACATTCGTGCAGCAGGCGGGGTTTCAAGAATGAGCGACCCTACAATGATTAAGAGCATACAACAGGCAGTTTCAATACCTGTTATGGCAAAAGTTCGTATTGGTCATTTCGCAGAAGCCATGATTCTTCAAGCCATTGAAATAGATTATATTGATGAAAGTGAAGTTCTCTCTCCGGCAGATGATAGCTTCCATATTAATAAAAATGATTTTGCTGTTCCTTTTGTTTGTGGAGCAAAAAATTTAGGAGAAGCCTTGAGAAGAGTTAGTGAAGGCGCTTCCATGATTCGTACCAAAGGCGAACCAGGTACCGGAGATATCATTCAGGCAGTACGCCACATGAGGCTCATTACTCAACAGATAAGGCAATTGCAAAGCATGAGAACGGATGAATTATATAAAGCCGCAAAAGATTTACAGGTATCCTATGAATTAGTTAACTACGTTCACCTAAATGGCAAATTACCGGTCGTTAACTTTGCTGCGGGCGGAGTTGCAACACCTGCTGATGCTGCTTTAATGATGCATTTGGGAGCCGAGGGCGTATTTGTTGGATCGGGTATATTCAAATCCAATAATTCTGCCAAACGGGCACAGGCAATTGTAAAGGCAGTGACCAACTACAATGATCCTGCTATCCTGGCCGAGATATCGGAAGATCTAGGCGGTGCAATGGTAGGCATCAACGAACAGGAAATAGAGTTAATCATGGCCGAGCGAGGGATATAATGCAAAAGAACATAGGCGTTTTAGCAGTGCAAGGTGCTTTTGCGGAGCACGTTGATACTTTGAAAAAATTAGGTGCAAATGTAATAGAAATCAGACAAAAAGCTGATCTAACCAACAATCAAATGGATGGGATTATTTTGCCTGGTGGAGAAAGTACCGTTATCGGTAAGTTGCTTAGGGAACTGGACATCTTTGATTATTTACAGCAGTCAATCAGTAACGGCTTACCTGTTTTAGGAACTTGTGCCGGTCTAATCCTGCTGGCAAAAAACATTTCTAATGATGAGAATGTTTACTTAAACACAATGGATATAACCGTAAAGAGAAATGCTTATGGGCGTCAGCTTGGAAGTTTTCATACTTATGAACAATTTGCTAGTGTTGGTGAAGTGCCCATGACTTTCATCAGAGCCCCCTACATTGAATCAGTAGAAAAGAATGTTGAGATATTGGCTATGGTTGATGGTCATATAGTCGCAGCAAAACAGGATAATATGATCGTAACCTCATTTCATCCTGAATTAACCGCAGATTTAAGGATTCATCGTTTCTTCTTGGATCTAACAGCATAGACAGGGATTTATTTGTTCACTCACATCAAATAAATACGGTGAACCAGAAGGTTACATGAAAACCGCCTCCTGGTTCACCTTTGGTTTTTCTTGAGCCATTGTATACACTGCCAATCGATTAAGGCCAGAGCAATATACATCAACCAAAATAGTAGAGAAAAGGCTGTACCCTCATATACACCCCAGAACACTAAAAACAACAGGAATAAAGTTAGAATAACAGATAGGATCTTCACGTTTCGAATCATACACTTTGCCTCCTTACGTGTGATCATCTGCCACACATCTATGCTCAGCTAAACGCTATGATCGTTATAAAAAGATACTCGTAAATCATCTTTCTGTCAATAACCATTCGGGGGGGGAACAAGGGTACGTTCTTTTTGTTTGCGTTCGTTAGACTTTAATAACGGTATGTAGACTAAATACAGCAACCTATGTAATTACGTATTTATATATCATTTTTACCGCAAAGAAAAAGAACGCCCCCCCCTGTCCTCGCCTCGTGCTGGCAATAATTAGCGGGGCGCTTTATATCTTACCGACTAATTAATCTTTATAAAGTTCATTGATTTCACCGGCAAAGTTCTTGATTACATGACGGTATTTCACCTTAAAGGTAGGTGTAAGTTCATCCAATGACTCCAAAAACCGCCGGGTTAAGAGCTTATATTTTTTGATGCTCTCATACCCCTCCAGATTTTGGTTATGAGCTTGGATATCATAATCTATCAATTCCGCCATTTGCGGAATCTTTACAAAATCTTCACCCACACTGACAATAATTCTTTCAGCCCCTTCTCCTTCATATACCACCTGGCTTTCGTCAAACGGAATATTGTTTTCCTTAAAGTACTCAACAAAGTATGCGTAACTGGGTACAACCAAAGCGGTTACGTATTTTTTTTCATCACCAATGGCACAGATCTGTTCAATGTATTTGCTGGTGGAAAATCCGTTTTCTACTTTGGCCCTAGGAACATTTTTCCCAGTATCCAGAACCATAATAGATTTTTTGCGGTCGACTATCTTTATGTAATTATCTGGCAATATAACGCCAATATCTCCCGTATGGAAAAAACCATCCTCGTCGAAGGCCTCAGCAGTTGCTCCCGGGTTATTCCAATATTCTTGAATAATGTTTTCTCCTCTAAAGAGCAGTTCGCCATCCTCAGCCAATTTGCATTCCACATTCCACATAGTTTGTCCTATGGATCCGGGCAACAGGTGCTTAAGGTTATTAAGGGTTACTGTGTTAGAGGTTTCGGTCAAACCATAGCCTTCATTTACCCGAATGCCCATAGCATGAAATGCCTTGCAAAGATCTGGAGGCAGGCTGGCAGAAGCCGAAAAGGAGATGCGGAATCTGCCGCCCATCATTTTCCTTACTTTGCTAAACACAGCTTGATCGGCCCATTCGTATTCCTTCTGAAG
>JAYEHK010000097.1:0-3253 GCA_034659475.1 Bacillota bacterium
CCTGCCATCCTTCCGGAGGGATGAGTTTCCACAACTGGTCGTAATTAAAAGGGGCGTCTCCTCCCAATAGATAGAGCCCCTCCTTTGTTTGTACCTCGACAACCTGATGCCCTGCGGTATGTTCACCGGTTACGATAAGCCGGAGACCAGGCCGCAATTCTATGTTTCCTTCTACCAGATGAATGCAGGAAAGAAGGGGAAGCCAGTGAGCGGGGGCATAGTAAGTTTCCTCATTAGGATTCAGGCTGAAAAGGGATCGGAATTCTTCTCCCTGTATGCAGAAGGTCGCATTGGGGAACAAATACATGCCTGCTGTATGGTCCCAATGAAGGTGCGTGAGAATAACCGTTGAGATTGACAATGGATCAAAGCCCAGGGCCCTGACTGCATTATGAAGTTCTTGCTCGGGTTCCCGGTTGCCTTTTGAATTTACTCCTGGGATATGGTTTATTGCAAATCCTGTATCAACAAGAATGAGTTCTCCGTCCTCGTGCTGCAAGAGAAAAGCAAAACTTGGAATGTTTTTCAACTCGGGAAGATTTTGACTAATGGTTTTAAAAACAACGCTAAAATTTCCGTTGTAAAGGGGATAAATTGTATAAAACATGTGTTCACCTCATTATTTATATTCTGAAAGAAGAATACGCGCTTATAGAAATATATTCCTGCTATTCAGAAAAAAATTCGCTAGGTGAAACAAATAATTATTGGTTACTGTTTGAATTAAACAGCTGTTCCAGTTGATGATTCGAATATTTTTCAAGCGTTTCTTCTACAGTGTTGATGTCGGAAATGGTGTAAACATCAATGCCCAGGTGCTGCATGGCTGCAAAAGATCTGGGGCCGATCTGTTTTGCAATAATTATTCCTACGCCTTCGGATAAAAGTCTTCTGGCAGCGTTGGCGCCAGCCCCGTATCCTGCCTCTTTTCCTTTATGAGAGAAAACATTAAATGTTTGTGCTCCCGGGTCATAGATTAAAAAATATGAGGAGCGACCAAAATGATCCGCGATTAAGGAATCCGGTGTCTGTCCAGAGGAACAAATCGCAATTTTGGTATTTCCAGAGCTGCTGGACGATTCGATGAGGGTGGCAACGTCAAAGAAAGGACAGTCATCGTTATTTTCTAAATTGCGTGCATTCCGTCTGCAAAAGCCACCACCAAAACAATAATTCCCACCTTCAATTCGAATGGCTTTACCGTTGATAAGCGCTTCCGCAATTTTGGCATGGGCTTCTGTGAGAATTCTCTGAAAGGTTGGACGGGAAACGCCCATGGTAGATGCGCTTGCTTCCTGGTCCAGCACAAGATAATCTTTTAAACGGATTGCTTCCAATTCTTCTATTTTTAGAATCACTTGTTCTAGTTCTGAAGAAGGGACTCCCTGTGGTTTGAAAAAGGTTATGATAGGTTCAAAGGCAACACGACGGCATTTCGGTTCTCTTGGCACAGATGTGATCTCCTCTCAATGAAATTGCAGCTTGTTCATAGTGCTTAAGAAACAATAAGTGATTAAGGTGTTATCAATGCATGTTATTTTACTATACATTATACATCTTTTCTGTTGTATTAACCCAAATTAATAACCATAATACAGGGCCTCCTATATTCTTACATGAGATGGGATGGTCAATAAATGTCGATATCCGGTCTGGCTCTGTTGAAACAGATTCGTGCTGTGGCAGATACGCCCGTTATTATGTTGACGGCTAGAAGTGATGAAATAGATAAACTGCTGGGATTAGAAATGGGTGCAGACGACTATATCACCAAACCCTTTTCGCCTCGTGAGGTAACTGCCAGAATGCGTGCAGTTTTACGGCGCAGTCAGGGGAAGGAGGATAAACAAAGCAATCACGTTAATGGTCTATCTATCGATTTGAATCGGCAGGAAACGGACGTATGAACAGAATGTATTCCTCGAAACAGGCAATGCGTTATTTAGTAACAGACCAGCAGAATAAGGTGGTAGCGGATTCGGCGTCAGCGGACATTGGAGAAGAAGTGGATGGAACATCAGCTGATTTAAGAGGCTATCCGATTACTTTGACGAACGGAGAGAAAATTGGAAACATCTATATTAGCAGTCCAATCAGTAAAGGCATTGAAAGTCTGGAAAACACCTTTCTATATAACATCAGTATACAGACGATAATAAGCATTATCATGGTATCTTTTGTCGCACTCTTGTTGGGGCCGTTCCTAACACGAGGGATTGTCTTACCTTTGTCAGAGCTTTCAGGAGGGATTCATGCACTTGCGAAAGGGAATCTGTGGGTGCGGGTAAAACCACGCGGCGATAAGGAACTCTATTCGCTGGGTGAAGATTTCAACCAGATGGCTGAAAAAGTGAGCTTTAATTTTATCATTCCAGTCTGAGAAAGTGGAGAAATATAAGGTGTTGTCTTTTGCCAACAATGGCTATTCATGTTTGGCAATTAGCTCCTTGAAAATTGGGAAATGGATAAAAATGGATGTGCCACTTTCCGCAGTAAGGACATCTATAACTGCATGGTGGCGAATAGCAATGCTATAAGAGATAGCCAGACCAAGGCCTGGATGATCCGGTTTGGTAGAGAGAAAGGGTCTGCCCAGATCTGCCATCAACTCCTGCGGAAGACCGTTCCCTTGGTCTTCAATTTGCAATATCACCGTTTCATCTTTTGGAAAAGTACGTATATAAATTGTGCTTTGTCCAGGACTCGCTTCGATCGCATTTTGGACTAGATGAATAATTAACTGCTCGATTTCTTCAGTATCCAGTTTTAAATCCGGAATAGGGGATAGATTCAACTTTACATTAATGTCGGCGTCTTTAGCTCGAGAAAGGATACTAGAGACTGCCAATCGTTTAATCAATTTATTTAAATTAACAAGCTGAAAATTCAGAGATCTTTGAGGCGAAAGGGACATACATTGATGAAGAGTGCTATTGGCGCGATCAATGTCTTCAATGATCATGGCGAACGTTTCCTGATGGTTTTCAAACTCTTCTTGTTCCTGTAATAGCTGCATATAGCCTTTCACTGTTGTCATCGGATTACGCAACTCATGTCCGAGTGCGACTACCATATTTCCTAATGTTCCTCGCTGATTAGACGGATCTTCGTCGCTTGAAAATGAGAAGGAGGAACGAGTTGATGGGGTGCTCGTTTTTGCAATTAAGGCAATAATAACTGCAATACTTACCAAAAAAAAGGCACGGTAAATGGAGCTGAGAATCACGTTGCCTACAATCAGGAAATTGGTGTA
>JAYEHK010000098.1:0-15346 GCA_034659475.1 Bacillota bacterium
ACCTTGAAGGGTCGGCAGCTTGGCGATTTCGCACGGCAGCATATTTGGAGTGAAGGCAAAATACCTATTCTTACCAAGCTGCGCATATGAAATCAAAACTGCAGAAGAAACATACATCGTTGACCGGGAAGGGACGGTTAGGGATTCCCAAGGTAAAGAAATTGAACTTGATACAATTCTTGCGGGTGACAAAGACACAACAACAGTTGAACCTGAAACCCTAGAGGAGTTTAAAGCTCTGCTGGTGGAAGCTGGAGATAAAACATATCCGGGGTTAACCATTGATTTTGAAGAGGGGATTATAACCCTGAAGTTTAGCGATTTATCCAAGGAACAAACCAAAGCCTGCAGCGAGATGTTTGTTCTCATCAATCAGAACGCTAAAACCTTAAAACATGCTTCAAGTAAACAAAGTGAAACAGATAATGAAAAATACGCTTTCAGAACTTGGCTGATCAGGCTGGGGATGATAGGCGGTGAATATAAGGATGCCAGAAGAACACTTCTTGCTAAGCTTGAGGGGAATGGGGCTTTTAGAAGAGCCGGGAATGAGAATGTGTAGAAAAAAGTTACAAATATTAATTTAATCGTTGCAGGATTTTTCTTGAATCTGTCTAAAACGATAATACAAATGATATAATACCTATTTCATTAAATGTAAACGGTATTATATCTTGACATTTGATGGTAAAATGAATTTACGGATTGATTATTTTCCTTCTAAATGGCCCATACTATACATATTTTTATACGAGTATGTTTAGAAGGTGATATGACATGGATAAGAAGTTTGATAGTGATGAACAAGCCAGTGTTAATGATTCTCAAGAGGAGGAACAAAATATGCCAACACTAACTAAAAAAGAACAGTCTTATAAAGGGTTATCTTTATCACCCAAAAAGCTAAATGAAATATCAGTTAGACCTAAAGTGAAAAATGGTAAGTTATTGTTTGATAAAAACAATAAAGACCATCGTTATATTGTGGAAGAGGAAATTTGAATTAAATAATGTTTGAAGTCGGCGAAATATTTTGGCTTGAAATTGAATATGAAGATATACCAAATGAATCTAAAATAAGACCTGCAATAATTGTAGATAAAGATGAGGAAAGTTTCTATATTTTAGTTTCAACAACAACACAATCACCTAAAGATCCACCGTCATATTATGATCAATTTAAAATTCCAATATTAAACTGGCGAAAAATCGGTTTGCCGCAAGCATCATGGGGATTAGGCTATAGATTGATTAAATTACGAGATAATGAACTGAGGAGTGTAGTTACAAACACAGATTATATAGGGAGTATGAGTGAAACTGATTTACAATATCTAATTACGCAAATAGAACTAATACATAATTAAGACATCTAAACAGAGATTTGTTCGTTTTTAGATTAAATAACAAAAAATAACGGCCTAAGTAATGGGGCTGTTTTTTTATGCCCAAAAGGAGGTGATACTTGTGGCGCAAAGTGGAAGAAAGCCAAAACCTACAGCAATAAAAGTCTTGGAAGGCAATCCCGGTAAAAGAGAATTGAATGAATATGAACCCAAACCGGCTAAAAAAGCTCCCCGATGCCCAAGCTGGCTTGAGGATGAAGCGAAGAAGGAATGGAAGAGAACTGCCAAGCAGCTAGAATAACTGGGCATTCTTACGGAAGTTGATATGGCTGCATTTACAGGATACTGCCAAGCTTATGCACGGTGGAAAGAAGCTGAAGAGTTCATCACCAAGCATGGCACCATCGTAAAAACGCCATCCGGTTATTGGCAGCAGGTGCCACAGGTATCTATCGCCCAGACCTATTTGAAAATCATGAACAAATTCTGCGAGCAGTTTGGTTTAATACCTTCATCAAGAAGCAGAATTGTTACTGATAAACCAAGTGAATCTGATGATCCGATGGAGCTTATGTTGTTTAAAGGCGGTGGCTAGGATGTATGATGAGAAAAAGGCGCAACATGCCGTCAGCTTCATTAACTGCTTAAAGCATACCAAAGGCCAGTGGCGGGGAGTTGCTTTTGATCTTCTTCCTTGGCAAGATAAAATCATTAGGGAGATATATGGAACGGTAAAGGAGAATGGTTACCGTCAATATAACACCGCCTACGTTGAAATACCTAAAAAAATGGTAAACAATTGGCATTGAGTACGGAAATACCAACTCCGAATGGGTGGACTACAATGGGCGACATTGGGGTTGGTGACACGGTGTTTGATGAACAAGGGAAACCTTGTAATGTGGTCGCAATAAGCGAAATTAATGATACAGAACAGGCATACAAAGTGAATTTCAGAGATGGCACAAGTATTATCGCTGGGGAAAGACATTTGTGGAAGGTCGGGGTTACTAATAACGGGAAACGAGAAAAGATTCTAACAACCGGAGAAATGTACGCACGACAAGACAAAGCAGTTAATAAAGATAATAGAGCATTGTTTCGCATCCGTATTTCGGATGCTTTTATTTTGCCTGAAAATGTGCTTCCGATAGATGAGTATCTTTTTGGTTACTGGATTGGCAATGGGAACGCAACAAAGCCTGAAATAACAGTAAGGAGAGACGATGTTCACAGTGTAAAAAATAATATTCCGTATAAACTGCATAATACCTATCCCCAAGAAGGATATAGCGATATTTTGGTATATAAAGAGTTGAAAAAAATCCTTGTAAAGAGTTATAGACACAAGCGAATACCAAATATATACCTGCGTTCATCGATACAGCAACGACAGCGTTTGCTAAAAGGACTAATGGATTCTGATGGTTGCATCAGCACAATAAGAGCTCAATCTATATATGTGACTATACTGCCTGATTTGGCAAAGGATGTTCAAGATCTCTTATGGTCGCTGGGTATAAAGAACACCATAAAAAAACCTCCCTCAACCAGGTTTGGAATACCTACAGGAGAAACCTGCTATTTAATACGGTTTACTGCGTTTGACGACACAGAAGTATCTGGTTTACAAAGAAAAACTAGCAGGGCAAAGCAGAGAAATACCAGAAGTCGGTCACATTTTCATTATATAAGCTCTATAGAAAAACACCCAAAGTGTAAGATGAAATGCATTCAGTTGGACAGTCCCTCAAGGCTTTACTTAGCCGGTGAATCGATGGTTCCGACCCATAACAGCGAACTTGCAGCAGCGGTAGCTCTGCTTATGACCTGTGGCGATAACGAATGGGGTGCAGAAGTTTATGGCTGTGCTTCTGACCGTCAGCAGGCATCGATTGTATTTGATGTCGCGGTTGATATGGTAGATCAGTGCCCGGCTCTTAAAAAGAGAATCAAGCCAGTGATGTCAGTAAAAAGGCTGGTATATAAACCGATCAACAGCTTTTATCAAGTATTATCAGCTGAAGCTTATACAAAACATGGACTGAATGTCTATGCTGTAGTATTTGATGAACTTCATGCCCAACCCAATAGAGAACTGTTTGACGTTATGACCAAGGGGAGCGGTGATGCAAGACTTCAACCGCTATTTTTTTTGATAACTACTGCAGGTACCGATCGGAATTCTATTTGTTACGAGCAGCACCAAAAAGCACAGGATATTATTGACGGTAGAAAAATTGACACTACCTTTTATCCTGCCATTTACGGGATTAATGATGACGATGACTGGGGTGATGAAGAAAACTGGTATAAAGCTAATCCTTCGCTAGGACATACGATCGATATTGAAAAAGTAAGAAATGCATACAACAGTGCCAAAGAAAATCCTGCTGAAGAAAATATATTCCGGCAGCTAAGGCTTAACCAATGGGTAAAACAGTCCGTCCGATGGATGCCGATGCACGTTTGGGATGCTTGCGACGATACACTTGATATAGATTTGCTTCGCGGGCGGGAATGCTATGGAGGGTTGGATCTTTCCAGTACCACTGACATAACTGCTTTTGTGCTGGTATTCCCGCCAAGGACAGCTGACGAAAAGTTCATCGTGCTTCCTTACTTTTGGATACCCAGTGATAATCTTAAACAAAGAGTAAGGCGTGACCATGTTCCTTATGATGTATGGGAACAGCAGGGTTATATCAAAACCACGGAAGGTAATGTTGTTCACTATGGATTCATTGAAGCCTTCATTAAGGAACTTGGAACAAAACACAACATCAAAGAAATCGCATTTGACCGCTGGGGTGCGGTTCAGATGGTTCAGAATCTTGAGGGTATGGGATTTACGGTTGTTCCTTTTGGCCAGGGATATAAGGATATGTCGCCATCTTCAAAGGAACTGATAAAGATTACGCTAGAAAATAGAATCGTTCATGGCGGCAATCCAGTACTTCGATGGATGATGGATAACATATATGTTAAGACAGATCCAGCTGGGAATATTAAACCGGATAAAGAAAAAAGCACCGAGCGTATTGATGGTGCGGTTGCTCTTATTATGGCACTGGATAGGGCGATTAGGAATGAGAATAGAAGCAGTGTTTATGATGAACGAGGGATATTAGTGTTGTAACATGCTATAATTTTCTATTAATTGGAGGAGGAGAATGTTAAAATAGGCTAAATGGGAGTGGGGTGAAAATGTGCCAGCAAGTATAGATGTTGGAAAAGTACAAGAATATTTAAAGTGGATGGAAGAAAAATTTTCTTTAAACATAATATCAGATCGAGCTAAAAAGAGGTATGTTAAACGGGGACAAGTATATCGTTGCAAGTTAGGTATTGGAATTGGTAGCGAAATGCAGAAAGAAAGACCTTGTGTAATCATCCAAAATGATATCGGCAATTATAAATCGGGAAATACAATAGTGGCGCCAATTACCCATGATGATGCTAAATTTCCTTTTCTTGTTCCTGTTACTATACAAAAAGATGAAAACGGTTCAGTTATACTAGATGGGCAAGTAAATGTATCTAACATTACGTGTGTTAGTAAAGCAAGATTGGGTGATTACGTTACAAAACTATCTAATCCGGATATGAAAGATATAGAAATAGCAATAGCTAAGTCCTTAGACTTGATAGTTCATTATAGCAAGTTGAAGATAAGTTTGGATGACAAGCTGATATTTATTGAAAAAATAAAACGAGATAGAAATGAAGCGCAAGATTTTATTAAAAAACTTAGAGAAATAACTAATACTGCCACAAATGAGCAACTTGAAAAAATAATTATGAAAAATTGACATAATAACTTTCAAGTATTAAACTGTAAATATAAAAGGTTCTTTGCCGGAGAGTGAAGGACAATATAGTTTTCTAAAAGTAGGGGAACTTTGGATAAGTTCCCCTTTATCTGTATAAATAACAATATGGTTTCATATAATGAAAAAACAAAGTAGCCTTAGTCAGGAAGGCTAGGGTTTTATATTAAAGGCGAGAGCTGTCAGTTTGGTGGCTTTCGCCTTTTTTGCACTCTGCTTGTTTTGAGTGCTTTTTTTATGCCCATTTTTAGGAGGAACGCCAATGAGAATACTAATATTGTCAAGATTAATTCAGCCAAGAGCATCCCCCAAAAACAGCCTGTGGGACAGCACATACAGTTTCTTCTTCGGCAGTACCACCAGTGGCAAAACCGTTAACGAAAGAACTGCAATGCAAACCACCGCGGTTTATGCCTGTGTAAGAATCCTGGCCGAAACCATAGCAAGCCTGCCATTGCATGTTTACCAATACACAGACAGCGGCAAGGAAAAAACCATCGACCACCAACTGTATTATTTGCTCCATGACGAGCCAAACCCTGAGATGACTTCATTTGTGTTCAGAGAAACACTCATGAGTCATCTTTTATTATGGGGAAATGCCTACGCCCAAATCATCAGAGACGGAAGGGGGAAGATACAAGCACTTTACCCGTTACTGCCGGACAAAATGACGGTGGACAGAAGCCCCAAAGGAGAACTTTTTTATGAGTACCGCAAGGACACCGGGTCAGTTCTTCTGAGAAGGGATGAGGTCCTGCACATACCGGGGCTTGGCTTTGATGGGCTGGTTGGCTACTCACCCATTGCTATGGCTAAAAATGCAATCGGCATGGCAATTGCTACGGAAGAATACGGCGCTAAGTTCTTTGCCAATGGCGCTAATCCCGGAGGAGTTTTGGAGCATCCCGGCGTTGTTAAAGACCCTGCACGAATCCGGGAGAGCTGGAATGCAGTGTACCAAGGAAGCATCAATGCACACAGAGTAGCAGTCCTTGAAGAAGGAATGAAGTTTCAAAGCATCGGAATACCACCGGAGCAGGCACAGTTTTTGGAAACAAGAAAATTCCAAACCGAGGAGATATGCCGGATTTTCAGGGTGCCGCCCCATTTGGTGGCCGATTTGGATAAGGCGACGTTCTCAAATATTGAACATCAGTCCATCAGTTTCGTGGTTCACACTATTAGACCTTGGTTAGTAAGACTCGAGCAGTCCATTAACCAGTCACTTTTGGGCAAATCTGAAAAAGGCCAGTGTTTCGTTGGTTTTGTGGTGGATGGGTTACTTCGCGGAGACTACGCCTCTCGAATGCAAGGCTATGCAGTAGGGATTCAAAATGGTTTCTTGAGTCCTAATGATGTCAGAAGATTAGAAAACATGAACAGTTTCGAGAATGGTTACCAATGCCTTAGCCAAAAAGCTGCCACAAAAGCAAGCAAAAACTGATGCAGATGCAGCCACCCCAATTAGTCACTTAGAAAAACGATTGAACCTATTAAAATATTGAAATTGGAGGCATATATATGAATAAAATATTGAACCTTAGAGAAAAACGCGCGAAGCTTTGGGAAGAAACCAAAGCTTTTTTAGATTCAAAAAGAGATGAAAATGGACTCATTTCAGCAGAAGATACTGCTACATACGAAAATATGGAAGCAGATGTTGTGAATCTCAGCAAAGAAATAGACTGTCTGGAGCGCCAGGCAGCAATTGATTTAGAGCTGTCAAAGGCTATGACGAATCCCATTAGAAATAATCCCAACAATAATGCTGAAGGTATGAAAACCGGCAGAGCCAGCAACGAATATAAAGAAGCGTTCTGGAAGGTCATGAGAAACAAGAACAGCTTTGATGTACAGAATGCACTCCAGATCGGGACTGATTCAGAAGGTGGCTACCTGGTGCCTGATGAGTTTGAAAAAACCCTCATTGAAGCTCTGGCTGAAGAAAACATCATAAGACAGCTGTCCCATGTGATAAACACTTCATTCGGAGACAAGAAAATACCGGTTGTTGCCTCTAAAGGATCAGCAAGCTGGACAGATGAAGAAGCAGCTATGTATGAAAGTGATGATGCATTTGGGATCGTAAATATTGGCGCTCATAAGCTGTCTACCATGATCAAAGTGTCAGAAGAGCTGTTGAATGATAGTGTATTTAACCTGGAAAGATATATCGCAAAAGAATTTGCCAGAAGAATTGCCAGAGCAGAAGAAGAAGCCTTTTTGACCGGAAACGGCACCGGAAAACCGATCGGAATTCTAGTCACAGGACAGACAGGAGTAACTGCTAACAGTGCAACAGCTATTACCGTAGACGAATTGATCGACTTGTATCATTCGTTAAGAGAACCCTATAGAAAAAATGCCAAATTTATCACAAATGATGACACAATAAAGGCTATTCGCAAACTTAAAGACGGGAACGGCCAGTATTTATGGCAGCCTTCACTGCAGGCAGGCCAGCAGGATACGATTCTTAATAGACCTGTAAAAACCGCTGCGTATGTTCCAACCCTGGCAGCTGGAGCAAAGACGATAGCCTTTGGTGATTTCAGTTACTACTGGATAGCAGACAGGCAGGGCAGATCCTTTCAAAGACTCAATGAGCTTTATGCAGCATCTGGACAGGTAGGTTTCAGGGCCACCCAGAGAGTGGACGGCAAATTGGTTCTTGCTGAAGCCGTTAAGGTACTTCAGATGAAAGCGTAGGTGTGATATGAGTAATGTGAAAAACTATACCGAGCGGGGCGGTGAAAAAACGGTTATCGGGGGAGAGCTTGAGATAGCAACCGGCGGTAAAATGACCTTTAACGAGGTGGAATTTTCACCGGATGATATCCCTGATGCTGTAACCCCTGCAACCTATCAGGCGGACAGCACTGTAACTGCTGCAGCTGGTTTGGTGACTGATTTTAACGCCCTCTTAGCCAAGCTTAGAGCGGCTGGGCTGATGGAAACTGAGTAAAGAAGTTATGGAGGTGAGGATATGATCATCTCACTTGAAGAAGCAAAGCTGTATTTAAGAATAGACAGTGATGATGAAGATACCCTCATTACAAGCTTTATTCTTACCGCGGAGGATATCTGTGAAGGTATTCTCCGTTTTCCATTATCGACCTTTGAAACAGTCCCTGAATCCGTTAAACAAGCAATGCTATATATTGTTGCCCAGTTTTATGAACTTCGGGAAAGTGTAGATTTTGAATCCCTGACTGAAATGGTCAGACGACTGCTCTTTGCATACCGTCAGGAAAGCTGGTGATTCTGTGAAAATAGGTGAATTAAGGCACCGGATCACTTTGCAGGAGTATAGCAGTTCAAGAGACAGTTATGGAGCCGAAGCAGAAGCTTGGTCTGATACCGCAAAAGTATGGGCAAGTATTGAGCCCCTAAGAAGTAAAGAGTATTTTGCTGCTCAGCAGATTAATGCAGAGGTTAATACCAAGATTATGCTGCGGTACAGAACAGGTATCAAACCAGATACGCGTGTATTGTTTCAAAACAGGGTATTTGAAATACTGGCGGTTATCAATAAAGACGAGAGAAATATTGAACTTGTTCTGATGTGTAAAGAGGTGCTGGACGATGGCCAGGGTTAGACGAGCAAAACAGAGGAAGGTAAATGTCGGTATCAAAGGTGCCGATAAGGCAATAAAACTCTTGGAAGAAATGGGCGCTGCAGCAAGTGAGGTCTTGGAGAAGGCTACTGAAGCAGGCGGGCAGATTGTTCTTGAGGATGCTAGAACCCGCTGCCCAGAAGTTACAGGTGCTCTTAAAGCCAGCCTTCATATGGAACAAGCCAAAAGTAAAAAGCCAGAGATCAAGCAAGAGGTAAAGATCTCGCCCGGTAAGCAGGAATACTATGGAACCTTTGTGGAGTTGGGGACCACCCGCCAGGAAGCCCAGCCTTTTCTGCGTCCGGCGGTTGATAAAAATAAGGAACAGATCGGTAAGGCGGTTAATAGGGAAATATTAAGAGCGCTGGGGAGGATCAGATAATGCATCTGGAAGAAGCGGTGTATTCATATTTAATAACACAAACCGCAGTATACGAGAAAATTGCTGACCGGCTTTATCCTTTGCTTCTTCCGCAGAAGTGCCAGCTTCCAGCAGTAGCATACACCATGGTATCCGTAGATCGCTCTCCTGCACTGCAAAAGGACACTGGTTTTGTTAAAGACACACTACAGTTTTCCTGTCATGCGAAGAGCTATAGTGAGGCGGTTTCCGTTGCAAAGCTTTTACGAAATGCTTTACAGGATTTCAATGGCAATATGAATGGCATACATATTGGTGGTGTACTGGTGGTTTCCGAAACAGTAAACTATGAGTCTGCCACAAAGAACTATTCAGCACATATCGAGTTTGAGTTTCATTTCAACGAAGAGTAGGAGGTAAAAAAAACCATGGCGATAGCAGGGAAAAGCGGCAAGTTAAGTCTTGGCGATAACACCGTTAGTGATATAAAAGATTGGTCACTTGACCTGGGGGCAGATACCATAGATGTGACTGCCCTGGGGGATGAGTGGAAAAATTATATAGCTGGACTCAAGGAATGGTCCGCTTCAGCAGAAGGCAGCTTTGCCATTCACACAGATACAAATGGACAGGCCGCATTGCAGACGGCCTTCCTGAATGGTTCCGAGGTAGCCCTTAAACTTTATCTCAATGCTACCAACTACTATTCTGGTAGTGCATATATCTCAAGCCTGTCGGTAGAAGATCCGGTTGATGATGCGGTAAATGTGTCCTTTGAGTTTCAGGGGACCGGGGCATTAAGCTATAACTAAGGCAGGTGAGGATAAATGGCAATTGCCGGACACGTAGGTGCAGTTTATATAGAAACAAATGATCCACCCACAGCCTTTACAAAAAAGCCAACCCAGGCTGATGTGAGCTTTACCCGTTATGAAATCATTGATGCCAGCAGCCGTTATTGGGACAAAAACACCCCGGTACTCGTATATGTCAACGATGAATTAGTATCAACGGGTTATGAACTTGAATATTGCGGAGGGGTAGTTGTATTTGGTGCTGGTTTAACAGAAGAAGATAGCGTAACCGTCAGTGGAATGAGTTTGACAGTCACCCAGCGAGGTGGCTTTTTTAATTGGAGCTGTGAACTCGCCAGTGATACTTCAGAAGTTACCACCTTTCAAAGCGAAGGCTGGAAAGAAAACCTGCCAACCATCAAAGGCTTTACAGCAAGTGCGGACAGCTATTGGGGTGACAGTGAATTCTCCGAGAGTCTGGGTAAAGAAGTGATCATAGCTCTTTATGTAGACAACACAGCATCCCAAAAACGCTATGAAGGTTATGTGGTTATTTCTTCTGACAGCATCGAAACAGCGGTGGATGACATCATTAATGAAAGTATCGAGTTTGAGGGAACTGGCCGATTATATTACAGAGAAGACTGATAACTTGAAACAAGGCGTCACAATCGAGCTTGACCGTCCACGAACCCTTCGCTACGGAATGAACGCCCTAGTGAAGATCGAGGAACTGACGGGTAAAGCTATAAGCAAACTAGACCTAGAGAATATATCAATCAAGGACCTGCGAACCATCGTGTACGCGGGTCTTTTTCATGAGGACAAAAACTTAACCCCGGAAACGGTAGCTGAACTGATTGATGAACACAGCGAACTTTACATCGTAGCAACCAAGTTAGGAGAAGCCATGACAATGGCCTTTGGTTCGGGAAACGCAGAGCGGCTGACAGGACAGGCAACGAGGAATGGAACCCAGACGAATTACTGAAAATTGCTGTCAGCCGCTTAGGCATATCACCTTTTACATTCTGGGAGCTTACCCCTTATGAATTAAGCCTTATGTTTGAAGGCTATGCAGCCAAAGAGATACAGCATCAGCAGGAGCTGATTTTCCTGGCCTGGCATATAGAAGCGTTTGCTCGACAGCAGCAGCTTCCCCGGCTAGAAAAGCTGCTGCGAACAAAAAAGAAACCAGCCAAAAAACAGCTAAGTAAATCAGAACTCAAAGAAATCGCCAAAAGCAAAGGCTTAACCGGGCCTTGGTAAGGGGGTGGTAGTTTGGCAATTATTAGAAAAATAGTGGTTAAAGTCGGCGCAGACATCTCGGATCTACAAAAGGGCTTAGAGAATGCACGGACTTCTTTAGAAAAAACCGGCAAGAAATTAACAAACCTGGGCGGCAAGCTGTCCACCAGCTTAACCCTTCCCCTGGCAGCAGCCAGTGCAGGAGTGCTTAAACTTGGCAAGGATTTTACGGATGCCTTTAACAATATACGCGTAGGTACAGGCGCTACCGGATCAGCGCTGGAAGGTTTAAAAGACGACTTCAAAGCAGTATATACTTCGGTACCTACGGATATCCAAAGTGCTGCTGCAGCCATTGCGGATCTTAATACCCGAACAGGTCTGGCAGGCAAACCCTTACAGGAATTATCTGCCCAGATGTTAAACCTATCCCGCATTAGTGGTGAAGATTTAAGCAGTATGATTAGCGATTCCACCCGGCTTTTTGGCGATTGGAATATATCCGCAGATAAGATCGGCGGCACCATGGATTATCTGTTTAAAGTTTCCTAGGCCACTGGAATTGGTTTTAATGACCTGAATACAAAGCTGGTACAGTTCGGAGCACCCCTCAGGCAGATGGGCTTTGATATAGAAAGCTCTGCTGCGATGCTTGGTAAATTTGAAAAAGAAGGGGTTAACACCGAGCTGGTTCTGGGCGGCTTAAGAATTGCTCTGGGTAAAATGGCTAAAGAAGGTATCAAAGATACCGGCGAGGCTTTAACTGAAGTAAGCAAGCGTATAAAGGAAGCCGGCTCTACCGGAGAAGCTAATGCCATCGCCTTAGAATTATTTGGAACACGGATTGGTCCTGATATGGCAGCAGCCATTCGGGAAGGCAGATTTGAACTAACAGATCTCATAGATTCACTTAAAAACAGTAAAGAAAGCATCAATGGCGTAGCATTCGAAACAATGACCTATACAGAGCAACTGCAGTTAATGAAGAACAAATTAGCCGTAGCGTTAGAATCCCTGGGCAGCTCATTCATGCAGGCACTTAACAATGTGATGCCTGCTTTGAGTGCGTTTGCGGATAAAATCAGTCTGCTGATCAACCATTTTAATGATCTTTCCGGTGGAGTCAAAACTGCTATCGCAGTATTGTTAGGGATCGCAGCCGCCATTGGACCAGTCCTGATGCTGGTCGGCACCCTGTCAACTGCACTGTCTGCTGGCATTGGAGTGCTTGCCGCAATGCTGTCACCCATCGGCTTAATTACAGCTGCGGTTATAGCTTTAGGTGCAACATTACTCTATCTCTGGAATACCAATGACGCCTTTAAGAACGCCCTGATTACAGACTGGCTGGCCATTAAAGAAACTCTGGAACCAGTATTAAACTCGATAAATGCAGTGGCTTCCTCAGTTTTTGCAGAGTTTTGGGATAGTCTAAAGCTGCTGTTCAATCAAGTTAAACCCCTGTGGGAAGAACTTAAACAGCTGTTTATGTCCCTGGGGGAAGTAACTTCTGAACTTTGGCAACTTCTAGAGCCGGTATTTGTCATGTTGGGCATGGCAGTAGCGGGACTTCTTGGTATAGAGACCGGCGTTATTAACGGCATCATTCAAGCCTTTAGCCCTTTAATTGATGCAGTCATCAACGCTGCTAATATCATTGTTGCCAATTTGGGCTTAGTAATAACTCTCCTTAACGGAGACTGGGCAGCAGCATGAGGCTTTATGAAGTCCATCGCTGAAAACACCTGGCAGCTAATCGCGAACATTTTTACTGCTATATTAAACTTTGTAAAAGGATTTGTGGAAGGGATCATCGCTTTCTTTAAAGGCTTATGGTACGCATTAGTCGGCGGTTCAATTATTCCGGACATCGTAAACGGAGCCTTAGGATGGTTTCAAAAATTCTTGTCCGGTGTTAACCAGACGGTTGGTGCTCTTGTCAGCAACGTGAAAAGCGCCTTTAACTCCATAGCAGGCATTATTCAAAATGTAGTCGGTAGCGCCTGGCAGTGGGGTGCGAATCTCACCAACAGTCTGGCCAAAGGAATCCGTTCCGGGATCGGTCAGGTCTCAGACGCAGTAAAAAGCGTAGCAGGCAAAATATCTGACATTTTAGGCTTTCACTCACCGGCGAAAGATGGACCAGGTGCCTATGCGGATTATTGGGCACCGAATCTCATGAAGATGCTTAACGATGGGTTAAGGGAGGGTATTCCTCAGCTAAACACTACACTTAATGCTGCTTTATCACCTGACTTTTTAAGAAAACCAGCGCTTGTCGGTCTGAGCCCGGCAACATTATCTGAGGGCGCAAATCAGCGCATGGTTGAACATACGGGGGTCGTCATGCACCGATTTGAGACAAACGATAGACAGGTTGTAGCCCAGGTCGTAGAACAGTATAACCGGGACAGTTTAAGACTGCCGACAAGGGTAAACACCATACCTATTCGCGCATAAAGGAGGGATACCATGGCGATTACATGGGTGAGAAGACACTAAAAGTTATTATTGGCAGTTGGCGTCCGGGCATTCCTTCTGCAAATGTGAGTGAGATAGCATTGCTGCCTGATCCGGCAGACCTGGCGAAAGCAGCCTCTGTCATCCAGCAGGGGAGCTGCTTAAGAAATCGAGTGAAAGGTAAACTGTACGTTTCATCTATGACGGACTATAACTTTTTTGTAACCGCAATGCTGGCAGGTACTTCGGCCACTTTAAACGATACTGACGTAGATTTGAGTGGAAGCTATATGATCGAGAGCTTGGGCGAGCCGGAGTATAAGCAGAGTGACGTGATATTCTTTGAAATCACCTTTGTGGAGGTGGGCTAATGCTAGCTATCCCCGATTCCATAAGAACGTTTTTGAAATCTAAGATTATGGTTGGCAACAACCGACCCACCGCAAAGATAAATATTGCAGGGATGCCAGCAGGAACATCACTTCAGGACCCTGCAGCATGGACAAGTTGGCAGTTATTCACGAGCACTGCCCAAAGCCGAGGCAATATGTGTGAGACCGCTGATGGTCGCGCGATCATGATTTATGTGGATGGAACAGACATTAAATTAGCCTATGCTCCTACAGTTACAGGGGCGTTAGATGGTACAGAAACCTTTGATTTCGTCAATGCCGTTACGATTGCATCTGGTAAAGACTTGGCATTAACGTCAATAACTCTTGTTAATGAAAAGCTAAATGTCATCATGATTTACAAAAACACAGCAACGAGTTCTATCGTGGCAGAGTTCTGGCGGGACAATGATGGGAATGGAACTGGAATGGATAAAGTCTCCGATATTTACACTGCCTTAAACAGCTATGACGTCTCGGCTGATGATTTTGACCTGACGCCTTCTTTAATACACCGATTAGGCAATGGTAATTTGGTCTGTACTCTCCCTTATTTCTATATAAGTATGGTTGAAACTCGTTTAATCAAGGCCTTTTAATCAAGCGACAACGGAGCAACATGGACTGGCGGTGCTTATATGGCACTGGGGCTAGGTGACAGAGAAGGGAACAGTTCAAGCCCTAGTTTTTTGCTATATGATGAATCAACTTTTATAACTGCATGGCTGTCCTCAAGTGCAATGACGAGGATTTGCAAATGGACAGATTCGGGAGCCACACTGACATGTTATGACTGGGATACTGACTGGCCTGATGGAGGATTAGTATTTAAATCGAACCCCTGGTGTAAGGCGACAATTTCAGATTACCCGTAATAACAAAAACGCAACAAATTAAAATTCCATAACCCAGGTTTGCACCTAAAAGAATGTGTCGTTGAATACGGCACTTTATTTTTCCGTAAGTGTATTGCAATAATGGCTATGATTACATATAGTAAACAATGTCAGAAAATAAAAAGAGAAAGAGTCCATTTACCTCACCCGTAAACACTCTTTTATCGATGGATACATTTGTTCCGCAGGCATAAGCAGCTTTGGCTCGGTGTGTTGCAGGACCATATTATGTCATCCTTGGATTTCATAAGATACTTAACGCGTTTTTCTATCAGAGCTGAAGCATAACATTACAGGTCCGATAAAATCAAGAGTGTAAGGTTTTTGCAAAGAACTTTTTCTTGAAACAGAACTGGACTAAATTAAATTCATATGTTATGGTAGCCTTAGAAAGGTAGG
>JAYEHK010000099.1:0-3231 GCA_034659475.1 Bacillota bacterium
TTAATTCTGGAATTGGATCAACAGAACCGAAAAGTTTGGATTTCAGTTCCTGTACCGTTGCACCGGGATCATTGGCAAGAAGAAGCCCTGCAACTCCTGACACATGCGGGGTTGCCATGGAAGTCCCGCTTATGGTACCGTATTTTGAATCCGGATAAGTACTCTTGATCTTCACTCCAGGGGCAGCAAGATCTACTGATTCTGCACCATAACAGGAAAACGACGCCAAAGAATCATTATGGTCCGTTGCCGCAACTGCAATGACATTGGCTACTTCATAACTTGATGGATAAATGGGGGAAATATCATTATCTGTTCCGCTATTGCCGGCGGCAGCAACAAAAAGAGAATTTTGTTTGCTGGCAGAGACGATGGCATCCTTTAATGACTGAGCATACGGGCCACCCCCCCAGCTGTTGTTGGTGATCATTGCTCCCATTTTGGTTGCATATCCAATAGCTTTAACAGCACCGC
Source organism: Bacillota bacterium (assembly GCA_034659475.1). Taxonomy (GTDB): domain Bacteria; phylum Bacillota; class Syntrophomonadia; order Syntrophomonadales; family Syntrophomonadaceae; genus JAYEHK01. The sequence goes on from JAYEHK010000099.1 coordinate 475, forward strand.
TCAATGATCCTGAGCCTGAAGCACTGAGAAATTTTATGGGCATAATCTTTACTTTCCAGTTGACGCCCACAACCCCTTTACCATCATTGCCGGCAGCACCTATTGTGCCGGCCACATGGGTACCATGGAAATGATCATCCATGGGATCACCATCATTGTTAACAAAATCATATCCATGGACATCATCAATAAACCCATTGCCTTCATCATCCATACCGTTGCCCGGTATCTCACCGGTATTGGTCCAGATATTGGCTGCAAGATCGGGATGGGTATAATCAACACCCGTATCTATGACAGCGATTACAACACTGTCACTTCCAGTGGTGATATCCCAGGCCTCAAGACCATCAATGTCGGCATCCTCAGTCCCTCCGGTCTGACCAGTGTTGTGAAGACCCCACAGAGATGTGAAATCAGGATCATCTGGATATTTTGATGCGGTATAAATATAATTGGGTTCTGCATATTCCACATCAGGATTTGACAAATAAAGCCTGACAGCCTCTTCTACAGAAAACCTTTCAGAAACGGATAAAACTTCCGCTCCAATTGATTGGAGTCTCTCCAATTTCCTGGCACCTATCTGCTTATGAAATGCATCAGCAGAAGCAGAAGATACTCTTGACTTGAATTTTACTATAACTTCTCCCGGTACATAGTCAGCCTTATGGGAAAAACCATAGCTCTGCTGTTTTTCATTCACAAACCCTGATGCGGACAGGCTTGCGAATGCAACCAGCAAAGCTGCAAAAAACAACACAACAAATCTTTTCATCATTTTTGGATCCTCCTTAATAAGCATTAAAATACACTTATCACCTATAGTGCAGTTTATTTGACTTCGTACTTTGTTACCTTATTTATTAAAGAACTGGTATGAAGTCATTTGAAATTAACTATACCCTGCAAAAAAACACTTAATTATCACCTCCTCCATTTTTTGTTGAATATTCACGGATTGTGTTAAATTTCCAATACAGCGCATTGGACTCTGATGAACTTTCAAAACTATCCAAAGAGAGGTGATAGGAATACCCACCATACGTAACACAAGGAATGTTCAAATTCAAAAATTTATCAACAGTTGCACAATTATTTGTGTTGGGGTCAATAAAATAAGAACTACAAAGACCTTCTGGAGTCTCATATGTTTTATCCCAACCTTGAGGTATATCGCAGGGCGAATCAAACTTGACCCAACACCCAATAGAAGGTATCCTTCCATATGTAACGATCTGAATACAATTATCCTCTACAACTCCACATTCCGATGGATTCTGCATGCAGTAATCTTTACCATCCTCGAAACCTGCTTGATATCTCGCCTTCAGTTCATCCGGAGTGCAATCTGCTTCCACCATAGAAGAAGAATTCAAGGTAACAATGATTATAAAAAGGTAGAGCATAAAACATAAAAAAGAATCATAACGCATTTTCCCCTCCTGAATCTAATGACATTTTCCCCAAAAAAGCATCTTTCAGACAAATTTTCACCTTAGTTTTTGGCAATTCCTTTTTTAGTCTGTCCGGATACACGATGATCCAGTTTTTTTACTGCGCACAACGGCACAATTATTGCGTATAAACGCACTAACTGAACGATATACTGCATATACTGCATAAATCACCTGTAGTACTAACCTCGCTAATAGAAAAGAAGAAACTAATCATTTGGAAATGCGTATATATCTGCCAAACTGCTTGTTTTAAATATATTTAAATATCAGCAGACTATTTTTGAACCCAAAAAATGTGCCAAGCACGGGTATTAAAAACTGAATCATCGAGTGATAGTCACCACCATCCCTTTTGAGGATTAACACAAACATTCAAAAAGTCAAGGAAAAAGTTACTTGTTAATTTAATTTTTTATCTAAGGCATTATTTACATTTTCAGAAAATGATTCTTCACGGAAAGAGGTAAGCATTTCCATAGAGTCATTTCCCAATAATGAAACGGCATAATCAATCTCCTGAAGAATGCTTTCCTCCGAGTTAAAAGGAGCATAACCGATCATTGGAATGCCAAGGGAGGAATCTACTTTGTTTTCATTTATAAGATTCGGAGCGGTAACAGTATATTTCCAGTTTTCATCCCTGTTGCTCAACTCTTTTTTACACAAGTTTACCAAAAAATCAAAAGACCTTCTGTTCAAAGGATTGGTTTTGGGAAAGGACTCACAAAAGCGTTCTCTCCATCGTACAAAATAGTTGGTGACATATTGTAATTGGTTTGTGGGTAGCGTGTAAAGCGAAACATTTTCCGGATAGATGCAATGGCAAATATGAACAGGGATATTAATCTTCTCTGCCCAGTAAAAAATTTGTGGTATATCAAACCAGTTTTTACGATGTTCTGTGGTATTAATCGACAAATAAACATTATTATGTTTACAATAATCGATGACCCAGTCAAGATTTTTTCGATAAGCATCGTCATGCAAACCACAGCGAATTTTTTCATGCAACTGGGGAATCATCGAATCCCTTGACACAGCAATAGCGAAAAAATTAAGCTTTTTGATGTATGTTTTTGTTTTTTCGGTTAAAACGCAACAATTTGTGTTGACAAAAAGCCTGCAGGCTATATTCATCTGAATAAGCATATCAAAAATTCTCAAATGTTCTTTAACCAGAAAAGGCTCTCCTCCGTAAAAAGAAAGATATTCTGCATGCTTCAAAAACTCAGAAAGTTCTTTGAAAAACCTTTCATCATCATATTTTGACTGTAGCTTTGGCAACCCCATTTCCTGT
>JAYEHK010000100.1:0-15303 GCA_034659475.1 Bacillota bacterium
AACTTTGTGTCGTTGCCATTAATGCATGGTTACAGGGATTGGCGAAAAATATGTAAAATTTTTCGACTTTGACAGAATACAACAATATCTCTAAAGGTAAATGTGAAATAATGTTCAATATATATGAGATATCAAGTTATCAGGGAGGAATTAAAATTGGAAGTTCAACTCGTTGTATCACAGACCCAAAAGGAATTCTGGTTATTAAACCATCATCCGGCACAAAAGGTTATTTCGTTTTCAAAGGGAGATGAAACGCATAGTAGTGAACATGAAATCAGTCACCAATTAGCGTCCATCTTGACCAGTATTTCTGACCCCCTGGTGGTAATAGACCAAGAGTGGCGGTTTAGTTTTTTAAATAAGCTGGCAGAAGAACTGCTTCCCTTTTCGGTAGAAGAATTATTAGGGAAAAGTGTTTGGGAGCTATTTCCCGGTTATCAAGATTCGGAAGCTGCGCTGCAAGCAGAACAGGCTATGCAGCAGAAGATTGTCATTTATACCAGGATTTTGATCAAAGAGTATGGGAAGTGGATTGACTTAAGTATGTACCCTTATGATTCGGGGTTAACGATCTTCTGTTATCCGGACGATAATAACTGGTCCCCCTGGATAGCAGATTACTATGGGGAGACTTTTTATCGGGTGTTTCGTACAAATCCTCATGTAATGGGTATTTGTACATTGAAAGACGGACGGTACCTGGACGTAAACGATAGTTTTGTGCGAAATGCAGGGTATACACGTCGTGAAGTGATTAATTCTACCAATTTAAATATGCCATTTTGCATTGATAAAGATAGATTAAAGGAAATATACCGTGCGGTAAACGTACGGGGAAGTATTAAGAATTATGAGTTGGCAGTAAATACCCGCACGGGAGATGTACGGATCGGTCTTTTTTCTGCTGAAAAGGTGGTGATTGAGGGTGAACCCTGTATGTTATTTTTAATGATTGATGTTACAGAAAGAAATAGGATAGAAGATTCGCTGCGTAAGTCGGCACAACGCTTTCGCAAAATCTTTAACACCAGTCAGAATATGATGAGTTTGAGTCGATGCATTGACAGCAGGTATATTGATGTAAATGATAGCTGGGTGAAGCATGCGGGGTTTACACGCCAGGAGGTTCTAGGCAAAACGCCGTTAGAGCTGAATTTGATATTTGATCCTAAAGATATGGATAAGATTGAGAGAACAATTGCAGAGCAAGGCAATTTGGATAATTTTGAATGCAGGTATCGAGCCAAGAATGGAGAAATACGAATGGCGTTGATTTCAATGGACAGCATTGAAATTGACAAACAGCAGTGTGTGATCAGTGTTTTAACGGACGTTACCGAAAAGAAACATTTGGAACGAGAACTAGAAAAATTGGAAAGGTTTCAGCTTATTGGTGAAATGGCTGCCAGTATTGCGCATGAAATTCGTAACCCACTAACGACTGTACGGGGGTTTTTACAGATGTTTGCAGAGGATAATGAGAAACAACCTGACAACCTTCACCTAGTCTTAGAAGAACTGGATCGTGCCAATGCGATTATCAGCGAATATCTTTCACTTGCCGATCAACATAAAATGAAACTAGAAAAACGTGATCTAAATCAAATTCTTGTCAGCGTGTACCCTAGTCTCTATGTTCGAGCCAGTATGGATGGCAAAACGGTCATTCTGGAACAGGGAGATATTTCGAGAGGTGTAATGGTGGATGACGGGGAAATCCGTCAGATGGTCATTAATCTGGTCAACAATGGGCTCGATGTGACGCCTTGCGGAGGACAGGTGACGATTCGCACCTTTATGGAGCAGGGGGATGTTATATTGTCTGTCAGCGATCAGGGTGAGGGGATGGAACCGGAAATGATCGAACGAATTGGCGTACCTTTCTTTTTCAACAAATACAACACCACCGGTTGGGGGTTAGCGGTATGTTATAAAATTGCCATGTATCATAATGCGGTTATCAACGTGTCGTCTAGCCCAGGGGGGACGACCTTTTTGGTGCGATTTAAACGTTGATTAATACGAAAATACGAAGTGAAAACGCTGATTCACGCTGATGTCCGCTGATTAACGCTGTTTTTTAAAAAATATATAAAACAGCGTTAATCAGTGACAATCAGCGGTAATCAGCGTCCTAAACCACGACCGAAGGGAGTATCAGCGACCTATTATAGGTGACCGATAGGGAACATCAGTGGCACCTGTAAGGTGTGGTATCCGCAGGATGCGTTAAAATCGTTCCCTTCCCCATGTGCGAATCCTCTAATTTTCATCAGTGGTTGTGTCCTCGGGACATGGGTGGTTAATTAGAAAATAGAGCTTAAATAGACTCACCCTTCGGGCACTATTGTGCTATTTTGTTCTCGTGTGAAATGCTGTTGTTTAAATTCAGAAAGCGGTTTGCGATTAGAATCAACAAGCCGATGAACAGAAACAAAATGGAAATGGAAAAATGATCAGCGATAAAACCAAATAGGGGTCCAAACACCACCATGAAAAGGGCTGAGAGCATGCTGTCTACTGACATTGCTGTAGCTCTTTCATTTTTGTTCATATGGTCAGCGCAAACATCAAGGAATAATGGGCGTCTTGCATCCTTTAATACATAGAGAACGAAGAAAACCACGACGACCAGTATCGTCCATTTTGCTTGAATGGCTGCAAACAAAACCAGGGAGGCAAATGCCATGATGTCAAAAAACAGATTCATCAGGGTGGCTGAAGTTGCCAGTGCATTCAAACGGTAGACGTTTCTGGATGCATAGGAACTGAATATATAGAAGATGCCATAGACAACGCCCAGGCATACCTTTACGGTTTCATCCGCTGTCAGGTCAGTAAAACCAAGTGATGTTGCAGTAAGAATCAGGGTAACCAGAATCGGCTGGATATAATCTTTGATGGTTTTAAAGATACTGTCATACAGAGAGGAACTGAGTAAGATTTTTCCCAGAGATTGATTGCTTCGGATGCTTTTTAGTTTTTCATAACCGGAGGAAAAGAACCCCTTCATGCTCAGTTCGGTATCGCCTTTTTCATCTAGGCTGTCAGGATAGGATGCAATCAATGCAAAATCCAGCAGATAAGGAATAATGCACAATAAAAACAACCATTTAAGATCCGGGAGTCCCAGCACAAAGAGAATCGATACGAAAGCAGAAAGGGAGGCACCTTTTAGCGAATAAGAGCGGGTGCGTCCATAAACATAGGTTTTGTGCATGAACCAGTTCTTCTGTTCCAGATAAGCCAGAATCATGGCCTTGTGCGTCCCTGAACGAAAAGCTTCCCCCAGTCCAAAAAAGATCATGGCGATCATAAAGACGATAAAGCTTTCGCCGATAAAGTAGAAAATAAAAGAGATCACATAGAACGTAAAACAAAGCATGAGTTCTTTTTTTTTGCCGTATGTATCAGCAATGATCCCAGAAGGAACTTCGAAAAGATACACAACGGCTGCGCGTATGGAGTAAAGAATACCAATCTGAAAAAGGCTCAGACCGCTATTCATCAAATAAATCAACAAATACGGTTCGAAAAAACGTAAATCCTTCAAAAAACCATAAGCGCAGAACTTCCAGATCTGACGATCTCTGTTAATCTCTGCATATACCCGTGATACATCTCCCATGCTCAAAATCTCCTCATTTATTATGCGAATATATTATAGCGCTTAAATGGGTTATTTCCCACAAGAAATTCAGGATCTTTAAGGAGTTATGGGGCAAATGTAAAAGCCATTGCTAATTATGAGAAAAAAAGCAGTCCTTTTGACAGACTGCTTTTTTATAGGTGCTTAAAGTATTTCTAAAAAGGAATCCGGTTGGTTTTGGACCAGATTTTCATTTCCTTTGCGGAATTCAGAAGATCATCCCGGAAGTCTGGATGTGCCAGGTTGATTAAGGCTTCAGCTCTTCCCCAGATGGAGAGACCTTTCAAGTTTGCTTTGCCATATTCGGTGACAAGATAATGGATCTGGGTGCGGGGGACGGTTACAATTGATCCCGGTGTAAGCAGGGGCTTGATGCGGGAATGGATTTTACCTTCTTTGTCTTTGAAGGTGGACGAGAAGGCCTGAAAGCTTTTGCCTCCTTTAGAATGGAAGGAACCGACTACGAAATCCAACTGTCCGCCTGTTCCGGAGATTTGCCGCAGGCCAGATGTTTCTGAACAGACCTGTGAAAAAAGGTCTACCTCCAGAATATTGTTAATTGAAATGGCATTATCGTTTCTGGCGACGTATTCAGGAGCATTGGTCTCAAATACGGCACAGGAAGCACAACGGGGATTATAATCCAAAAAGTCATAGGTTTCCTGCGTCCCCAAACAGAAGGAGTAGGTGGTTTTGTCACGATTGATGGCTTTTTTTAAATTGGTGACTCTGCCGAATTCGTACATCTTTACCATGGCGTCACAGAACATTTCGCTTTGAATGCCGAGATCTTTAAGATCTGATTCAGCAATCATATTACCGATAAGATTGGGAAGTGCACCAATGCCTAGTTGGATACAGGCCCCATCGATGATTTCTGCAACGATTTGTTCGGCGATTATTTTTTCTTCTTCGGTGGGAAGCGGGGAAGGTGGGGTGACAAAGATGGGGGAGTTTGATCCTTCAATGATATAGTCAATTTCGCTGATATGAATATATTCCTCGTTTCCGCCTAAACAGTGGGGCATATTTTCGTTTACTTCTACAATGGCTATCTTGCTGTTTAATGCCCACCCACGATTGTGGGAATTTCCTAATCCAAAGTTAAAGCATCCTGCTTTATCCATAGGTGTGACCTGGGCTACCCAGACATCAGGGCGAAGATAGTCAAAATCATCATTGTAGGCAAGCATGCTGGCTTCATGATAGTTAAAAGGGTTATGACAGGCCAGACCGAAATCGCCCGCCTTCCTGTCGATTGCAGTGAAATACCAACTGAAATATTGAAAGGTTTTCTGTTCAGGGTCTCCTTTGATGACTTCTGGGACAGGCAAAATGGTTCCGGTGCCCCGGACGGAAACATTTTTTAGATCTTCACCGGCTCGTTTCCCGAGTGCCACGTCAAAATCGACCGGTTTAGTGGCAAACATTCCATAATCAATTACGTTATTGGATTTCACCAATTGCGCAGCTTTTTCTACTGAAATCAATTTTCTTTTGTATTCATCCAGATAAGTGCTCATGTAAATTCCCCCTCTCATTTCCTGGTGGCATCGTTCTTACGAAAGCTAAAGAGTGTTTTCCTTCCATTGCCACAAAACAACGATATTAATATATATTGTTTTGCGGCAAGAAAAAGTAGTCAGAATATTCCAAAAAATCAACAATTTTATTATAACATGAATTAACCATATTTTTACAGTTGAATTATATCTATATAAAATAAAGATGCCGGCGGTGCATAACACTGGCGTTGGTCACAGTCCAAAAAGATTTTTGGACCAAACAGAGTGAAAGAAAGGAAGATCATCTGGCGTAAGATGAATAAACAGAAGGAGGCGAGTATTTTATGCTTGGACAGGATATTGTTTCGCGGAATTCTATTGTGATTTTCATTCTTATCTTACTGTTTATCGTTTGTGGTACGGCTTATGCGGTTAATACAGGTTGTGAAGCTACAGAACAAAACAAGCCTGAGAAGAAACTTCCTGTGGTAGGAAGCTATGACAATCTCAAGACGCTGCTGCAGGAGAATGCTGATCAAAACGGTTTTTCCATTGGATATTACCGTAATGAAAAAATGAGACTAGCGGTTCCGGAAATGGCCATGAGTATGATCGCTGACTCAGCTAAGGAAGAGGTAACCAATGATGCGGATTATTCCCAGACCAATACGCAGGTTCAGGGCGTGGATGAGGCCGATCTCGTTAAAACGGATGGGAAGTATATCTATAAGGTGAGTCAGGATCAGGTGCTGGTCGTTAAGGCATTGCCAGCAGAGGAAATGGAAGTGGTGAAAACACTTCGATTTAATGATGAACGTTTTAATCCAGTGGAACTTTATCTGGATGATGAGCGTTTGATCGTGATTGGAATGGCTTCTGCAGAGAGCGCGTCGTATCCTATTGAGGCCGAGCCCTTACGGAACAAAGCGGAAATGATGCCATACCGACCCTATTATAATTTTGCGACCACTAGGGCCATTGTCTATGACATACAGGATCTCCCGCAGATTACCAAGGTTCGTGAGTTAGAACTGGAGGGGAACTATTTGAGCTCCCGTAAAGTAGGATCTTCTGTGTATCTGCTAACGAACAAGTATCTTGACTATTATATGCTCGAGCAGCAGGATGGGATATGTCCCCGCTATCGTGATAGCATACAGTCCGAGGAATTTGTGGAGCAGTCCATGCAGGAGGTTTGTTACTTCCCAGGTCATGTTCAGCCGAATTACCTCATTGTTGGAGCGCTTAATTTGTCCCGCAATAAGGCTGAAGCACAGGTTCAGAGTTTCCTGGGTGGCGGACAGAACGTCTATGCGTCCACCGAAAATCTATATGTTTCCCTGCAAACCTGGGAGAATGTTGACATTCGCCCTATGGAGAAGCCTATGCCGCGCGTACAACAGGAACAAACTCGGATCTATCGCTTTGGGCTAAAACCTGGAAGCGTTGCATATGAAGCTGAAGGCGCGGTTCCCGGCAGAATTTTAAACCAGTTTTCGATGGATGAGCATGAAGGGCATTTCCGCATTGCGACGACCACCGGAGATATGTGGCGGGAGGATGAATACACATCAAAAAACAACGTATATGTGCTGGATCAGGAAATGAAGATTACAGGTTCTCTGGAAGGAATTGCACCGGGAGAACGGATTTATTCGACCCGTTTTATGGGTGATCGTGCCTATATGGTGACCTTTAAAGATGTAGATCCTTTCTTCGTACTAGACCTGAAAGATCCACAGAAACCTGAGATTTTAGGCAAACTGAAGATTCCAGGCTACAGTGACTATATGCATCCCTATGATGAGAATCATATCATCGGCTTTGGCAAGGACACCGTGCAGCTAAAGGGATGGAACGGTGAATCGCAGGCGTTTTATCAGGGAATGAAGATCGGTATTTTTGATGTAACCGATGTCAGTAATCCCGTTGAGATGAGCAAAACAATTATCGGGGATAGAGGAACGGATTCCGAACTTCTGCATAACCATAAGGCACTGCTTTTTTCCAGAGATAAAAACCTGCTTGCTTTTCCGGTAACCGTGATGGAAATACAGCAACAAGCGCAGGCCAATCTAAAACGAGACAATGTAACGGAATATGGAGCATTCACTTTCCAGGGGGCCTATGTCTATGATATTAATCTGGAACACGGACTGCAGCTTAAGGGCCGGATTACCCATATGGATACAGACGACTATCTGAAGGCAGGTGACCGATGGTACGACAGCGGCAGCAATGTACAACGCATCCTGTATATCAATGATACCCTGTATACCCTGTCTGATGAAATGATCAAAGCCAACCGGCTTCCAGATCTTAAAGAGATTAGTACGGTTTCTTTTAATAATGCAGGAATGACAAGATAGCTAGTACGAAAGTCAGGTATCAATAAAGGCTCGGTCATCGTTAATGAAAACATGACCGAGCCTTAAATTTATTTATCCTTATGTGCAATGAATATGAAACGTATCGTTACAGTAAGACTATGCAAGCGAACCGCTAAACCCCATAACTCTGGAGATGTTGTGGGCAGCGTCCATGACATCCTGGATACAGTTTTGCATTGTTTTTTCATTCAAAACCTGATCAATCGGTCCAGAGATACTGATAGCGGCCAAGATTTGTCCTTCAGGGCCTAGTATAGGTGCAGAAATACAACCCGTATCGGTTAATGCTTCACCGTGATCCAGAGAGTATCCCTGTTGCTTTATTTTTTGAAGTTCCAGGCGAAGGTCTTCTGTGGTGGTAATGGTATTCTTGGTTACAGGAAGAAAATGTTCTTGTGCCAGATAATTTTCGATATAGTCAGGGGACTGCCAGGCGAGGAGTACTTTGCCTACCCCTGTACAGTACGCTGAAACAACTGCGCCTACATGGGGAAAAATTCCTGCGCCGTTTTCTGCCTGATTGTTGGCGATAAACACTGCAGAGCGTCCCGCAAAAACAGCCATATGAACCGATTGATTATACTTGACCAGAAGTGCTTTTATAAAAGGTTCGGCAGCATATCCGATATCAACATTGGTTGAATAAGCCATGCCTAATTCAAATACCTTAATGCCCAAGCGGTATTTACCGTTCTGGTTTTGGTATAGAAAATTATTTCCAGCAAGTGTAGCTACGAGTCCATGTATCGTGCTTTTTGGAAGGTTTAATTCATTACTGATTTCACTAATGCCCCATTCTTTTTTATCGTTATTATAAAGTGCTAGGATCGATAAAGCTCTTTCCAGCGATCTGCTCATAAGCGTCCTCCCAGTGTTATTCATTTGGTTTTGTGTGGTTCTCAATCGGTTTATACTATCCCAATAAACTAAGAAAATCTCGTCTTTCTTTGGCGCAAAAGTTCTGTAAAAGACTGATTCCCTTTATCTGTGTATTATACCTCTTTATAAGGTATAGGGTTTTGAGACTCTTAACAATCAGGAGAGAATGGGTTGAAGCACTATAATCCCCCTTCTACATTCCATAGGCTCTTGCTAACAGGGTAATAGGATGGATGACTTCTTTTTTCTTATCTAAGCCAGAAGCAATATAGAATCTGCATATGGGACACTGGGTCACCACCAGGTTGGTCTGGGTTTCATTGATTTCTTGAATTTTATGTGTCCGAATGGATTCCGATAGGTCGCGATGGTCTAAGAAAAACGTGCCAGCACCACCGCAGCATTTTTCAGGGTTTTCCATCTCCCGTAACTCCAAACCGTTGATCGGTGCCAGAAGTAAACGCGGAGCGTCCTTAACAGTGGGAGACCATCCTCGATGGCAGGGGACGTGATAGGTAAATGATTCATCCATTTCACTAGCTTCTGCGGTGAGTCCAATATGATTCAGGTAGTCTGTTACTTCCCACACCTTTTGTGCCATTGCGATTGCTTTTGCTTGCAACGGGTCATCATCTTCCAGAAGTTTTGGAAATTTTTCTTTCATCATCATGCCGCACGAGGTGCAATCCGTGATAACGGCATCCACATCGAGTTCGGAAAAAATTTGTACGTTTTTTCGTACCATTTCAGCGGCTGATTTTACGTCTCCTTCAGCGATACAGGGGATGCCGCAACACACCTGACCATCTGGAATAATCACCTCAATATTATTGTGAATCAGTACTTTAACCGTTGATATTCCTGTATCGGGGAACATAAAGTTGGTTCCACACCCCACGAAATAGGCTACCCTGGCACGCGGTGTTTCTGTGGCTTTTATGGTTCCACTGTAGATTTTTTCGAAGGTTTTATCTGCCAGTTGCGGCATATCACGGGTGGCGACGCCCAATTTTTATACCAGTGCGCCGGCCTTACCAAGGGTTGCGGTCAGACCTCGTTTTGACAGCATCTTATTCATTACAAATTTCCTAAGTCCGTCCCCTGTGCTGTTGTGCATTTCTGAACGGGCAGCGATGATGATCTCATCGATGGGAACCTTACTTGAACAGGTCTGCACACAGTTGGTGCAGAGGAGGCAACAGTCGATGATTTCTTTTGCGTGATCTGTTAACGGCATACTTTTTTCATAGAATATTTTATTAATCAGGTTAATTCGATTGCGGGCTACATGACTTTCCAGCAGGTCTTCCAGATAGACAGGGCAGGTCGCCTAGCAGTAACCGCAGTGAGAGCATTTGTTGATTACTTCACTGTAATTTTCCAATTTAATCATTCGTTACACCCCCTTCTACCCAAATTTTTCCTGGATTCATGATCCCCAGAGGATCAAAGCACTGTTTGATTTTCTTCATGAGCTCGATCTGTACTGTACCTATTTCCCATTCCAAGTACTGTTTTTTATGAATGCCTATGCCGTGTTCACCTGAAATCGTTCCGCCCAGTTCAAGGCCTGCTTTGATTAACATATCGATGGCTTGTTCGGACTTCTGGGCTAGTTCGGAACTGATTTCGCTTTGCATAATGGTGGGATGCACATTGCCGTCGCCGGCGTGTCCTCCCAATCCAATGGCTACGCCTGTCGAGGCTGCGATCTCCTGAACAGATCTGACGTATTGAGGGAACAGGTTGCGGGGTACGGTAATGTCTTCTGTGATGACCCGCCTGAAGATGGTCATCATAAAGGGATACATGTTGGCTCTGGCATTCCAGTATACGCTGGCCGTTTGATGATCATGAATGACGCGGATTTCGGTAGCTTTCTTGTTTTGACAGATTTCCTGAATAATGCCTATATTTCTGTTGATTTGTTCGGTTGTTCCGTCCAATTCCATGAGCAAGAATCCTTCACCGTTGTCGGGCAGTGGGGGAGAAAGATAGGTATTAAAAACTGTGATAGCCAGTTTGATTAAAAACTCTAACATAGACGGAACAGCCCCATTAGCAATGATTTCGCTGACGATTTCAGCTGCCTGGTCCAATGTTTCGCAAACAACGACCATGGTTTTGTGCTCTTCTGGTAAGGGGAGGAGGCGTAGATTTATTGCGCTGATAACACCGAGCGTTCCTTCTGAACCGGTCATCAAATGGGTGAGGTCATACCCCACCGATTGTTTCACAAATTTTCCACCGGTATGTATGATGGACCCATCCGGCAAAACAATCTCCATCCCCAGGACATAATTACCGGTGGTCCCATACTTAACGGCTCTGGGACCACCCGCTCGGGTGGCAACATTTCCGCCCAGTGTACAGACTTTCATGCTCTGAGGATCAGGTGGATAGAACATATTTTGTCTTTCGACCGCCCGTTGGAAATTGCCTAGAACGACACCTCCTTCTACGGTGGCGGTCATGTTACCTTTATCAATTTCAAGGAGGTGGTTCATCCTTTTCATGTCTAACACAATTCCGCCGTTTACTGGTGTGCAACCACCAGCCAGACCACTTCCTGCTCCACGCGGTGTTACAGGGATGTTCTGCTGGGATGCGTACTTCATAACCTTGGCAACATCTTCGGTGTTGTGAGGTAATACTACGGCATCTGGGATTACGCTTTTATAGTAATGAGTAGCGTCATTAGCATAAGCCAACAAATCTTCCGGCTCCTTGAGTACCTGATTTGGACTGATTTGATGGATCAAATCCTTGATTAACCCTTTCATATAGTCCCTCCTTTTTTTGTTAGTCGTCTACTCACCTCGGCAGACATTTACACCAACTGTATGCTGCTGTAGCCGAGTTCAAATACCGTTTGATTCATCTCGCAAATGGATCCGCTGAAACGCTTCTGTAGGGTTGAAATAAATTCATCTCTGGTTAAAGGAACATCCTCTAACGCGGTTAATGTGCCCATAAGGGTGATGTTTGCTGCTTGGGGGTTACCATTATTAATGGCGATCTCAGCAGCCTCAACAATTTGGACACTTTTACAGAGGCGGGATAGTTCTTTAATCAAATTTATGATGGGGGGATACGATGCTTCGCCGCTTAAAACCGCCAATGGGTAATTGGGGCGTGTATCCAGTACTATCTGACTGGAGGTATTGCCGAATTCACGGGCGATACGCAATGTTTCAATGGGTTCAAAGCCAATGATAATATCGGCTTGATTTACAGGAATTAACGGACCGTACTGGGTTTGGGAGGAGATTCGTACATGACTCATTACTGATCCACCTCGTTGCGAGGCGCCATAAGTTTCACCGATGGTTACAGCATAGCCTTTCTCCACCAGTGCTGAGGCAAACAGTTCTGAAGCCAAGATGTTGCCCTGTCCGCCTACACCGCAGATAATGATGTTCAAGGGATCTTTCTTGAGCGTAGCAGTCATTATTCATTCCCTCCTTCAATCTTAATCGCCCCAGCAGGGCACAGGGTAGCACAAACACCGCAGCCAACGCAGACCACCTCATCAATTTTGGCTTTACCTGTAGCTTCGTCCCAGATGTTCCCCGGACAGCCCCAGACCCTGCTGCAAAAACGTCCACAACCGCATTCATCTCCCCGACAAAGATCAGGATCAACCCATACTTTGCGTTTAACTTTGCTTCGAGAAGCTAGAGTAGCACATTCTCTGCGAAGAATGAGAACCTTGAGCCCGGTCTTCTGGAAAAGGTGATCAATGATTTCGGTTGTTTGGTCAATCTCAAAGGGGTCAGCTACTGTAACTGAGCATCCAATTCCCTTTACTGTTTCTTCGATGGATATCGTTTGTGCTAGTTCACCCATGCAGTTGCGGTCTATGCCAGGATGAGGTTGGAACCCCGTCATAGCAGTAGCAGAATTATCAAGGATAATAAAGAGCATGTTTGAATTGTGGTAACGAGCATTTACAAGGCCAGGTAAACAGGAATGGAAAAAGGTAGAATCCCCGGCTAGCGCAACTACAGATTGGCTAGCGCCGAATCGTGTCATTTGCCCCAGTCCTTCTGCCATGTTGATGCCGCCGCCCATACATTCCAGGGCATGCAGTCCAAAATGACCGGCTTTTTGTCCGCCCATCGTATAACAGCCGATGTCTCCCATGACGACCCCGCTATCTGGTTGTAGCCGTAGGGTTTGTTTCAAAATAAAATAGGAAGCACGGTGAGGACAGCCTGCACAGAAAGTAAGGTCGCGTGGGGGAAGGACCACTTGTTCTTCGGGTGGGATTGTTGTGACGGATGCAGGAGAACTTTTTATCTGTAACAGTTTGCATAGACTAGCCTGAACCAGGTCAGGATTCAATTCATTGCTTTGGGGGAGGGCTCGTGCGGCATCTCGTCCCAGCAATTCAACATGGATCTCTGGATGGTGAGCAATGATCATAGCCAGGTTTTGTTCTAGAAACGGGTCCACTTCTTCTACCACTAGCACGCGGGATGTTTTTTCAAGATAGGAAAGAATCAATTTTTCCGGAAGGGGCCAGGTACAACCCAATTTAAGTATTCCAACGCGCTGGGTAAGGGCGAGGTTTTCAAGGGCTTCTTTACTGTAAAACCAGCCGGTGCCACTGGTAATAATTATTAATTCAGGGTGTTCAGGACCTTCATAATGATTGAAGGAGGATTGTTCAAACGCTTCTCTGGCTTGATCCAGCTTTGCCAGCATGACATCATGAAACCAGTTGATGGCAACCATTCTGTCCCATTCTCCGATGGGTACAGGTTGCCTCAGATTGTCCGGAAGATCCCCCAGGGTAACATTTCCCCTGCCGTGATGAATGCGGGTTACCCCTCGTACCATAACAACCTGTTGCAGTTGTTCAGAGAGCTCAAAGGCATATTTGACCATATCTTTGGCTTCCTGGAAGGTAGCGGGCTCCAACAATGGAATGTCAGCTGACCGTGCCATGTGGCGTGAATCAAACTCGTTGGTGCTGGAATGCGCACTTGGGTCGTCGGCCACAACGACAACAAGGCCTCCTTTACAACCTGACAGAGCCAAACTATGTAGCGCATCACCGACCACCAGGGTGCCGTTTTGTTTCATTACACAAAGCGATCGAACCTGGCTCATGGAAGCACCCATGCAGGCCTCCAGGGCGCAGGTTTCGTTGCTAGACCATTCAGCATAAAGATTCATATCCTGGGCAACATGGCCTAGCATGGTGAGGATTTCAGAAGATGGTGATCCCGGATAGGCAGCGGCAAAACGGATACCGGATTCAAGAGCACCCCGGGCAATGGCTTCGTTACCCTGCAGCAGATAGGTTTTCCCAGGTTCTCTGGCTGTAATCATCCATTCCATCAGACATTCACCTTCCCTTCTGTGTCGTTGAGAATCTCCTGGTAGCGTTCGTTGGTCAAATCAATAAAGGGTTTCTGTCCTGCCCTCTGTATTTCCTGAATGGCTTGAAGCCCCCTGCGTTTTTTGTTATAGGATGCTCTCTTCAAGCGATTTGCTTCTTCTTCCGGGTACGGATGGGTAATAATAAGACCTTGATTAATTGCTCTATCCAGTAATTGCTGGCCTTTGGCACTGCGGACAATTACGGTGTTCCAACCCTTTTCAGGTTCGAATGAGCCCACCGATATATCGGCCAGTTCAGAGGTCATATCCAAACAATAGTTGCATCCGGGCCGGATAAATTTTTTGACGACCTCTGCTGGAATTTGTTTTATGCCTTTATTGGTAACAACCTCCATTCCGTGTTGGGGGATCACGATACGTTCAACATGTTCACCCGGATACTGTTCCGATAGATAGCGTTTAAAGTCCCAGGACAGAGACCACATACAAAAGAGCCCGATAATCAATACATCCAGAGGTTTTTGGTCGGGCGGCCAGTTGCCCAGCATCTTACGCAGAGCCTGAACCTGACAGGGGCGGGCTACCACCACAATCTTTTCAAATCCCTGGTCTTGAGCCTCAATTAGCTTCCTTAGGCTAGGGGTCGCCAGGAATCGAGATCCAGCAGCCAGTTGAATATCTTCAATTTTGTTGCTCAAAAAGGGGTAGGGGGTTATTGCATCCTCACTTCCGGTTAATAACGCGGCACTTACAACATTTTCTTTAAGTACTGCTTGCAGAAGCATGCTGACCGTTCCACCGTCTTGCTGCTTGTGAACCGTTTCAACCGCTTTTGCTTTGTGGATGGCGGTGTGTGAGCCGATTTCTTTGGAAAAAGGGATACCGTCAAAGAGTTGATCGTTAATTTTTTCCCAGTCGGTCATCGTTCTCGGACATACCGAATAACAACGACCTTCCTGTACATTGCAGTCGAAGCGCATGATCAAACGGTCTTCCAGGTTGAATAGATAGGGACACCAGTCAAGACAGGCTCCACAGAGTGAGCATGATGAAGTGTTCAAAACATCGTTTTTTAAGTCCATTCCGCTAGGCATATTATCCTCCTCCTCAGATGTATTTGCCGTACTTCATGCAGGCAAGACGACTCATAAATCTTGCAACAATGTGTCACCTCCAATCTAGGTGCTGTTCTGTATAATGGAACACCGTTCAAGTAAAGGGGCAAATTTCACTCAATTGTAATCAAAAAGGTGTAAACAAAAATGAGAAAGTGCATGTGTTACAGAATGAACGACAAAAATGAAAGGGGTAAATCTGAATGTATAAGAAGAAACGAAAGAAAAAATGCTGGGGTTAAAATTTATCATCTTACTTTGCTGTATGCATGACAATAAAGTTAGGCATTAGCAAAAAAATAAGAAGTCAATTTTAATAAAAAAAGAGATGTATCCTTTGAGATGTGTTTTTATTGTTAATAAAAACAAAAACAAATAAAACAAAAACAAAGGATACAAATTTATGGTAC